>WQWD01000001.1 GCA_009785545.1 Treponema sp.
CCGATAACCCTGCCTTCAAACTGGCTGCCATCGGCAAGGTTTATAAAAACTCTGTGAGCGTTACGAATGACGTGGTTATTGGTCAGGACATAACCTCTTACATCGATGATTGAACCCGAACCGGAACTGCCTGTCTGCGGAACAGGCTCAAGAAACCAGTTAATTGCCATTGTTTCTGTGGTGATATTGACAACAGCGGCATTTAATCGTTCATAAATCAATATATTTTCTCGTTCACTTTCGGAAAAATGAGCGAATTCATATACGTTATGCGCCATGGGCTCCGACTGGATTAATACAAATTCACTTCCAGGTTCTCTTTGCGCCTGAAAATGAACTTCCTGCATAGTTTCCGTGTTATTCACTCGCACCGATACCGGGGTGAACAAACCAAGACTAATAGCACCGATTAAACCGGCAGCAACTATTGAAGCAACCACGGCACTTAAAACTGAGAAGAATATAACCTGTCTGTGACTATATAGTTTCATATATCTCCTTACACACCATTTCTTCGATTATTTGTGCAGGGCTTTTTTGAACTGCCATCGCTTTTGTTAAAAGATAATTAACTGTCAAGTTAGTAAAGCCTAAAAGGCGCATTTCCCGCTGACTAATAAAGCCCGTACCATTTGATCCCAGTTTAGGAATAGTCATTGTCAATTCTTCGTCAAGCGCATCATATTCTTCATCAGTCATATCTTTATATTGTGTCATGGTTACCTCCTTGCCATCATAGGCTTACCTAATTTGCTCGATTACATCGTCACGGCTGCTCATAGCATGAAAAACCTTTATCGTATCATCACCGATGGGGTTGTAGAAAACTTCAATCGGATTACCTGCCAAGTTAAAGCCAACAAAAGCATATTTATTTTCGTATCCATCAAGAGGACCTTCAAAAATTCTGGTTTTATGCGCATGAAAGATGTCATCCTGCGTAACACCGTGCTTGAAAGCCGAAGGCACGAATATAAATTCAAGCTTCATAAGGCAAATGTAACATATTTTGGGCGAAAAAACAAGTGGCACTACGGTGGCGAAAAGTTATGTTTTATGAGGCAGCTTGGATATTGTATTATACCAAAAAAAGGCCGATAATAAAGGTAGATATGCGTATATTTTTTGCAATTTCCCTGATTTTCGTTAACATTTCCTTTGTTTTTGGGCTTGATCTGCCTGTTGCCCGGATATCCGATGACTCGATTTTAAGGCACAGGTTAAGAGAGTCATGGTTTATTGATTCTCCGCAAAGAGTGTTAAATCAGCATGCAAGAATTGAGCTGCTGCAAACCGGCGAAAGAGTAGAAGTTAGAGCGGTAAAAGACAGGGAAGAAGTCCACATCATCCTTGCCCGAGAGCGAATGAGCGGCCGAGTTGCCACCGCTTCCGCCCCTGCTGTAGAACGCAGACAAACAGGGCAATTTCCCCATTGGGCGCAAGGCTCGTGGATGTTGACAAGAAACATAACAACAGGTGAAGGCACTTTAATCAGGATATTTCTTCGCAGTGATCAATTTACATTTATACAGCTTCGACCATCAAACAATGAAACAAGCCTGATGGACGTTATTGTTTACGGCGGCTATGTAAGCCGCTCTTTGCCGATACCAGTTCCTTTTGAGCGTTTATACACAAAACCTTTAAACGATATTTTGAGGCTTGTAGAAGGAAGGTTCCCAATCAGGTACTTCGAGCCGGATCCTGCCCTTTACAGAGATACCCGCACTTTTGTAGCAAATGTACGCCAACATCTTGGTTCGCTCAAGTTTGCCGATGACGGAGCAATCGACGAAAACGGAAACTTTGTTTTTATAGCTTCTTTGCAGGAGCAAAACCCTCAGACGGCAGGGCTTAACTGTTCGGGGTTTGTCAAATGGCTTATCGATGGAATTCTGCGCCCTGTTACCGGAGAACGGCTGACCATCCCGCCTCTAAGAGAACCTTTCGGGGAGCGAGGTTCGTTGTTCACCGCTAACTGGGAAGAAAGACGTGACGTTTTTTTCGGCCTCGACTGGATCAGAAACCTGGCGGCAGAAGCAAACAGAACATTGCGTTCCCCCGAATTCAGCGCACTGGAAGAATTCGAAGTCCGCACTGGCAATTTTTCTTCCATTATGTTAAGCCAAAGAGGCAATTTGACAAGGATCTCTGCGCCGGGCTTTCTTTCTGAAGCCGGATTTGCCGTTGAAGTCTTACACCCACTGCTCTACACTCTCGCAATTGACGAACCTTTTAGTTTTTTCCTGGCGGCGGTAAACAGAGAAATCGCCACTCCCAATCATATAAGCATAAGAGGCACGCCTCGCTTGCGCCAATATTTCCATGTAGCCGCCCTTGTCCCGTTTTTTGACGAGTTTGGCATTTTTAGAATTGCGGTATTCGAAAGCGCTGAAGAGACTTCATTTGACAGGTTTCGCCGCACCCATTCAGGCCGCCATGTCAATTTAGTGAAGATACCGATTTCGCCCAGATTTGAGCCGTTTTAAGATCGAAAAAAACTTCCAGCGAATTGTTAATCAGAAAACTCCCGTCATCCTTTGCTTCAACGGTAGGAGGCTGATATCTTATTTCCATTTCGGCACTGCGGCAAACGGCGCTTACCAAGACAGTTATTCCTTTTTTTAGGTTTCCTTCCAAAATTGGAATCGCCGTATTAGGAAACAATATATTGAGGTTGGGTGATGGAATAAGTACTCTACCTGTCCTTTTTGAATTCTCTTCCATTCCAAGTATACATGATGCGCCCCATGGAAACGAAACAAGAGTCTCATGGTCTTTCTGTGCATGATTGTTTGCCGGATAATCTTCGTTTTTTTCCGGGTTTCCCGGGTTTTCCGGGTGTACTTTCAATTTTCCCTGAACCCATGGCTCGATAAATCTTGAGACGGAAAAACCTCCCTCGGCGGACTGCAAAACCCTGCCGCTTTCAATTCGATGAAAACGCAGATGCCATATCCCTGCGCAAACCAGTATTGTCGTTACTTTAACATCATTCCACGGCTGCCAGAGACTTGAAACCCAGCCAAAATTACCTGAAGTCTGCCCAACTCTTACATTGGAAACATCGTTTCTGTTTCTCCAAAAATTGTCTCCTTCGCTAAGAACAAGAGAAGAATCGCAAGCGGCTGTCTCAAGCCCGTAATTTCCAAGAGAAACACAAAATCCTGCTTTTGCCGAATAAACAAATTTACTGTACTTTGCCGCATTGTTATTCATCTCATATTTTATAGAATTTTTCCCGGAAGAAAAAAGCTGAGCATCTTCTCCGCTATTACAAATAATAAAACCTGGCACTTTATCTGTTAAAACATTTATTTTACCTGTATCACATAACGCAATATTATCATCATATATTTTTGACCGGGAAGAAACCTCAGATTGCTTATATGGCGCTTCTTCGGCTTTCCAGAATGGGTGATCTTCTTTTAGCGCTAATACAATCCACGCCTTCAATCCCCAATACGGAGAGCCCGGTGAATTGTAGATTTCAGACATAATAAGATTTGGATAATTGTAACCAACAGAAAGTATACCGCCGTTATCAGTTATCGGAAGAGAAAACCATGATCTCAGATTTCTTAAAAAAAAGCCTTTTAATTCACCCCATGGAAGCACCGGTAAATCCGCAAAAGCACAGGCGGAAAAAAACGAGACCGCTCCAAAGCGGTAACATAAACTTCTGCCATAAGGCACAGACTCTCCGCTTGAAGTAAACCATGAAGTAAAATTCTTTGAAAATAAAAGCGCCCGTTCAATATAACGTTCAGAGTACTGCAGATTGTGCGCCCCTGCAAGTTTCGCCCAAATGAGACCATAGTAATGAAAGCCCATAGGGTTGTAAAGATCAAAATTTCCCGCAGATCCGTCTTCGTACCAACCATCCGCACGATACAAAGATTCTATTAAATCGAAAGATTCTTTTTCGGCATTTTCATTTACAGGTAACCCAAGTTCCCGAAAACAGGCACATACAAGTATGCGAAAAAAATGCCAGTTATTGGGAGGAAGTTCCCGTTTTTCGATAAAGGAAAGCCAGCGGTAGATATTTCCCTTTTCCTTTTGTGAAAGAATATCCCAAAAAGTTTTTTGAGTAAGCAACAAGAACAGAGCAATTGGAGCCATTTCAACAAGACGCTGATCTGCATTTCCGCTTTCACCCCAATACCCGCCGCAATCCGGGTTGGTTCCTTCTTTTAAAACCGAATGAACAAGCTCAATTTCAGAATAATCTCCTCCGCCTGCCACAAACGGCGCAATCCCCCAAAGCGTTCTTGCAAACCCCTCTATGGAAGCAATCTTGCAATCATTACGTGCGCCGGTATTTCCAAGATGATAACCCCCGGGAACAACATGGTTTTTCAACGGAGACAGCAGCTCAAGAAGATTTTGCTGCAAATCATCACGGTTAAGCAAAGGGTTTCTGCATAACATGGCGTTAAAACTCCTGTATTTACATTTTAAAATATCAAATTATTATTGCATTTCCATTACAATCGGCGTTTAATTTATATCATGTATAATGCAGTTTGTCAAAGTGATTTTTCAACAAATTCGTGGAAATTGGGATATATATGAGAAAAATACCATAATCAGAGGCATTGATTTATCTAAAATAATCTGATAATTTAAAAAATAACAAGGACATTTGATGTTATATCCCAAAAATTCAAGTTCATTAAAAGATGAAGATTTTAGAAATCCCTCAAGCGAATATAAGGCTGCGCCTTTTTGGGCGTGGAATACAAAGCTCGATAAAGAAGAACTTATCCGTCAGATAGAAGTTTTTAAGGAAATGGGTTTTGGCGGTGTCCATATTCATGTTCGTATTGGAATGGCTACCGAGTATCTTGGTAATGAATTCATGGACATTGTAACCGCTTGCGTAGAAAAAGCACATCAGGAAAAAATGCATATATGGCTCTATGATGAAGATCGATGGCCTTCTGGCGCAGCAGGCGGAATTGTTACAAAAAATAATGATTATCGTATTAAGCATCTTCTTCTTACAAGGCATCCATACGGAGTGGCTGTAGATATGCCTATACAAAGATGGTCAAGAGTTTTTTTCGGAAGAACCGAAAATGGTGAACTTCTTACTTGTTTTGATGTGATTCTTGACAATAACGGCAATCTTGTTTCCTATAAAAAAATTAACGAAAACAGCACTCCTCGCGGCTTTAAACTTTATGCATATATTGAAACAGCCGAATCAACTCCATGGTATAACAATCAAGCATATGTGGACATACTAAATCCTGAAGCAATCAAAGAATTTATTAAAATTACTCATGAACGTTATGCAAAACGTTTACAAAAATATTTCGGTAACGTAATTCCTGCAATTTTTACCGATGAACCTCAATTTGCACAAGGCACTCTTCTTCACGCCCTTGATAGCTGCGATGTTACCTTGCCATGGACAAGAGATATTCCGGTAACCTACAGCAATGCGTATAACGGGGAAGACCTTATTGCCGGACTGCCGGAGTTAATCTGGGAGTTAGCTGACGAAAAGGTTTCGATAATTCGCTATCGTTTTCACAATCATATTACAGAACTTCTTGTGTCGGCATTTTTTGATCAATGCGGTCAATGGTGTGAAGAACATAATCTTCTGTTTACAGGTCACATGATGGCAGAACCTTCTTTGGATGGTCAGACGTATGCCGTAGGGGAAGTCATGCGCTCCTATCGCTCTTTCGGGCTTCCCGGTATTGATTTGCTTTGCGATGCCAGAGAATTCACTACCGCAAAGCAGGCTCAATCATCAGCCAGGCAATATGGCAGAGCAGGCGTTCTCTCGGAACTATACGGTGTGACAAATTGGGATTTTGATTTCCGCAGCCAAAAACTACAAGGAGACTGGCAAGCTGCTCTGGGGATAAGCGTGCGTGTACCGCATCTTTCATGGGTTTCCATGAACGGCGAAGCAAAAAGAGATTATCCCGGAACCTTTAGTTATCAGGCTCCTTGGCATAAGGAATATCCCTATATTGAAAATCATTTTGCACGCCTTGCAACAGTTCTTACAAGAGGAAAAGCAGTTTGTCGAATTGGGGTTATTCACCCAATTGAAAGTTATTGGCTGCGTTGGGGGCCTAGTAAAAACACAGAAACCGTAAGAAAATCCATGGACGAAAAATTCATTACATTATGCGATTGGCTCTTGCGTAGTCTAATTGATTTTGATTATATCTGCGAATCCACACTTCCTGAGCAAAGCAATATTTCCGTAATAGAAAAAAAGTTTCCGGTTGGTAAAATGACTTATGATGCAATCATCATTTGCGGTATGGAGACAATGCGTTCAACTACAATTGAATATCTGGAAAAATTTCATAATATGGATGGGAAACTGATTTTCGCAGGCACTCCTCCTACTCTTATTGATGCTGTCCCAAATGAAAAAATAAAAAAACTATGTGGAAAGAGTACACGATGCGCTTTTGACAGGCAGGCAATCCTTAATACACTGGAAGAATTCCGTACCGTACAAATATATGAAGGGAACGGTGCGCAATCACACAGATTTCTTTACCAAATGCGGGAAGAACGCAATTTAGATAATTATCTTGAAAATCAATGGCTTTTTATTTGTCATGCCGATAAAGAGGCAAATAAAGATACTCCTCACTCCGATGATTATCGAATTCAAATCCGTGGAGAATGGGAACTAACTGAATACAGTACTGTTAATGGAACTAAAAATAACCTTCAAGCGGAAATTTTGGATGGCTGGACAATATTAAAAGCAAAATTATGGGATCACGACAGCATACTAATTAAACTTACACAACATACTCGGCTTATAAAAATTGCGCATACTGATGGATTTTCAGCAATCAGCAAACCAGCAGTAAAGAAATCAAGCATAGACACCCCAGTACGTTTTTTGGATCCGGTTCCAGTAACCCTTCATGAGCCCAATGTTCTGTTACTCGACATTGCCGAATTTGCGCTGAACAATGAAGATTGGCGGGACAGGGAAGAAATTCTCAGAATCGACAATACTCTACGGAAAGAACTGGGCTGGCTTTTAAGAGGGGATTCTGTGGCACAACCTTGGGTAGAATGCGATACATCTGCGCCACATATTTTGCGTTTACGTTACAAATTTAAAAGCGAAATACCAATTATGAATGCAGAACTTGCTTTGGAAAATGCAGAGATTACCGAAGTTATGATTAATGATAAAGCTGCAGATAAAGTTTATGGCTGGTATGTAGATAAAAGCATCGGCAAGGTAAGGCTTCCTGAAATTAAAGCAGGAATAAACACACTGGAATTAAAAATGCCATTTGGAAAAAACGTTAATGTTGAGTCTTGTTATCTTCTAGGCGATTTCAGCGTTAAGGTTCATGGTATACACTGCACACTTGGCTCTCCTGTAAAAACCCTTGCATTTGGAGATATTACCCGTCAAGGGCTGCCTTTCTACGGCGGTAACCTAACTTACCATTTAGAAGTAGAATCCTTAGCCACCCCCTCCTATTCTACCATACACATAGAAGCTTCTTCTTACAGATTTATGCTGTTAAGAGCATCGTTAGATGGCATTGATCAGGGAGTTATAGCAACCGCTCCATACAGACTTTCTATGAAATGCTCCACTCCAGGTAAACACAAAATCGATCTTACCGGTTTTGGCTGCCGGGTAAATACTTTCGGACAGCTTCACAATAACCAAGATCGTGGCAAATTTTGGTGGGGACCAAATTCATGGCGTACAACAGAAAGTGCATGGACTTATGAATACAGATTTTGGGCACAGGGAGTGTTAAAATCACCAGAAATTTGGTCTGAATAGTACTCACGCTAATCTACTTTCCAAAACGCAACACATTCCATGATGCAGCAGGAAGTTTTGCTTCAAGGCGTTGTCCACCAGGGCTGCTTTCAAATTTACCTGCGGCAAGCGTTACCGGTTTTACAACTTCGCCATTTGCGGAATTAACCGCTTTAAGATTGGGATTACTCATGCAGATATGTTCAATAAATTTGTAGCCGTCAAAACCGAATATCTCTGATTCCAGCTCAAGAGTTTCGTTAAGATTTCTGTTTACCGCAAAAATTGTTAGCTCGTTTTTTTCCTCGTTATGAACAGCGACACTTTCGAGATACGGCACATCGTCGATATCTTTTGCGCTGTATTTTTCGCATATAACAGGACACCGAAGCACAGTACCTCTGCCCCACACGCTTGTATGCATGAACGGATAAAAAATCGTTTGACGCCAAGCGGAACCGCCAGCTTCAGTCATAATAGGAGCTATCACATTTACAAGCTGAGCCAGACATGCAATCTTCACACGATCTGCGTTTTTCAAAAATGTGATAAGCACACAGCCGTTTACAAGAGCGTCTTCCATTGTGTAGATGTCCTCAAGTATTGGACGAGCTTCCACCCACCTTTCAGGGTTGGCTCCGTGAGAATGATACCAAACATTCCATTCATCAAAAGAAAGATTGATTGTTTTTTTACTTTTTTTCTTTGCTTTTGTTAGATCGCAAATACCTATTACAGTTTTGATAAACGAATCCACGATCACGCTGGATGCCAAAAATTTTTGTGTGTCATTATCGCTGTTGTTGAAATATTGATGCAAGGAAACATATTCAACATGATCATATAGATGCTCCAGTACTTCGGTTTCCCAAGCACCGAAGGTGGACATTTCCGCATTAGAACTTCCGCAAGCAACCAATTCGATTGAAGGATCTGTCCACTTCATCAGCTTGGCAGCTTCGACGGCCACCCTGCCGTATTCCGTTGCATTTTTATGGCATATCTGCCAAGGACCATCCATTTCATTACCAAGACACCAGAGCTTTACATTGTGTGGCTGCGGGGTACCATGGCTCCTTCGCAAATCACTCCAGTAGCTTCCCTTTGGAAAATTACAATACTCTACAATATTGCGTGCAGCGTCAGCCCCCTTAGTACCAAGATTTACCGCATACATCATTTCAGTATTGGCAAGACGGCACCATTGAGCAAATTCATTCAGACCGATTTTATTGGACTCCATTGTTGCCCACGCAAGATCTAGCTGCATGGGGCGTTTTTCTACAGGACCAATACCATCTTCCCAATTATACCCTGAAACAAAATTACCGCCGGGATAGCGTACAACAGGAACATTCATTTCCTGAACTAGCTTGATAACATCCTTCCGAAAACCTTTTTCATCAGCTTGAGGATGTCCCGGTTCATAAATGCCATTATACACAGCACGTCCAAGGTGCTCGATAAATGAACCGTAAAGACGCTTGTCAGTTTCTCCAATAGAAAACTCACGGTGAATTGTCATCTTTCCTTTCATTTTAGCGATCCCTTAACGCATTTAATTGAGACTGGAGTTCATCCTTTACTCTATCAAAACCAGCCTGACGAAGAGCTATGCGGAAATCAGCTACTGCCTGTACGGGATCAGCAGTTTTTCCAAAGTGTATGGCAGGGAGAAATCTGGCGCAAACATCGCCAATGGCTGCCATTTCCGCAGCTACCCTTGAACCGTCAAAAGAGAAATTTTCCAGAGGGTAGTCCATTGCAAAAGTGTTCAGATGCTCGACAAAATCATTTCTGCCGTTCCACCAGTGAGTCCATTCGGGTTCAAAGTCATCCCTGCGTCCGCCCCAGAAGTTGCCATCCAGAGCGTCAGTGAATTGATTAAAACCGGGAGGCAGCGAAAAAACGCCCGGACTATCTTCAATATAATCAATACCTTCAATGCCAAAGTTATAAAGGATATAGATTTCGCGATCATTACGCAAAAGATCATACATTTGAAGAGCTTTTCTTGGGTTTCTGCTTGCCGCATTAATCGCCATAGCACCATGAGTTCTAAGATTTCTGTTTACATTATTATTTTCTTTACCAATCCAAAACATCTGAAGCTCTGAACCTGGCTGCTCTCGATCCATTTGCTCACGCAGATTGAGGAAAGTATGGGTATGGTGTTGATCTGATCCAGAATGACCTGAGAGTAGCATGTTTCTAGTATCGCCATGATAGTTCAGAACATCTTCCCGCCAAAATCCTCTCTGTCCCCAACGATGGAGTATCTCAGCCACTTCAACTAATTCATCGCCATTCATAAAGTAAGACACAACAGTAAATGGATCGTGAGTATAGTACTGGAAAATAGCAAAATTCCCTGTAGCAGTTCCGACAATAGTCTGTACGGGTCTTCTGCCCATTATGTATGCTTCAATTAAGAAGATACCGACTCCCGCATTGGCATCCCATGGGAACGCCTGTGGTTGAGTGGCTCTTACAATTTCCCAGTATGTTTCAAGGTCTTCAAAACGGTCAATGGAATAAAGTCCTCCTGCACGAGCCCAATCTAAGCGCCAGAACATTCCATGATTTGTAAACTGGGTATATTGGTCCTCAGGAATAAACCAAATGAAACCATCATCGGTGACAATATCCCAAGTGGACTGTGGAATACTTGCCCAAGTCACGGGAGCATATGTTTCCATCATTTGCGGTGTTATCCCATAAAAAGCTCCACGCCTGACCATTTCCCATGCAAAAAGCCATGTTGAAGATGTAATCACCAGATCAATACTGGGATCTTGAGATGCTAAAGCTAATTGATACTGAGTCTGCCAGTCCGCCCACCCAATGTAGCGGGTACGCAGTTCCGCACCAATCCGCTCACGAGTTATTTCATTTATCCGTTCAATAGCGGCGGCATGCCTAGCATTAGTAGGAGCATTACCCAAGAGCAGCAAAGTGACAGTAGGAATCCTATCCCGTTCGCAAGAACTCATTCCTATACCAAATATAACGATCAACAAAGAAAAGCATAAAACCCTCGTTAATAACTTTTTCATAAAACCTCCATAAAATAATTTAAAACTAAAATATCTATCCTTTTACTGCGCCAATCGCAATACCGGAAATAAAATATTTTTGAACAAAAGGATACAAGAATATTATAGGTCCTGTTACAAGAACTGCAGTAGCCATCTGCAAGGTAACTGTAGGGATAAGACCTGTCTGAACAACCACCGAACCTGCCAGTGATTGGCGTAATGCCGCAGCCTCATTGACGATCCTGAAGAGGTAAAACTGCAGCGGTCTGAATTCACGATCAGGTAAATACAGCAGCGAGAGATACCATTCATTCCAGTAGCCCAAAGCAAGAAACAAACCGATAGTTGCCAAAGCCGGTTTCATCATTGGTAGTATCAGGTTCAAAAAAATTTTAAAATCGTTAGCTCCGTCAATTTTTCCGGATTCGGTAATTTCAATAGGTACAGACTTAACAAAATTACGCATTAAAATAATCAGCCAAGGAGTCATAAGCAGAGGCAATAAGACTGCGAGATAGTTATTCCTGAGCTGGAGGTAACGCACCATCCAGAGAAATGTGGGAACCAAGCCTGCCGAAAACAGCGTTGTGAAATAGAAGAAAAATGACAACTTGTTTCTGAGAAAAAAATCCGGACGGCATAGAGCATAACCAGTCATAGCAATTATGAAAAGACCCAGTGTTGTACCCACTATAGTCATAGTAATTGTTACCACATAAGAGCCTATCAAAACCCTTGGGTGTGTTAATAGTATATTATAAGCCTCAAAGTTGAATCCTCTTGGGAGAATACCTATTCCTTCAGTAGTAATAATACTTTCATCACTTAACGATGCGGAAATCATCATTACAAAAGGCAACAAACAACAAATAGAAAAGAACGAGATAAAAACAAACGCAAAAATCAGGAGAGCTATAGATGATTTTTCCCGCTTTACTTTTCCGGTATTTTTTTTCTTATTAAAATAATGCATAATCTTTTTCGATCCTCTTAATAATAGCATTTGCAGTAATTACGATAATAAAACCGAATACAGATTGATATAGTCCCACGGCGGCAGCACTGGTAAAATTGAATTGATTCATAAGGCTGCGAAAGACAAATGTTTCAATAATATCTGTAGTTGGTTGCAATATGGGATTCGCCGTTCCTACAAGATTGTAGAATAGACCGAAATTCCCCCTAAGAATACCTCCTAAGGAAAAAAGAATCAATATAACCACAGTACGTCGAAGATGAGGCAGTATAATATACCGAATCCGTTGAAATGCACTAGCACCATCTATCGCTGCAGCTTCATAAATTCCTGGATCTATTGCCATTATAGCGGCAAAATAAATTATAGAGCCGTATCCTGTAGATTGCCAAAGATGAACCAATACAATAATAAAAGGCCAAATAGCAGGGTTTCTGTAAAAACTTTCATGGGTTCCACCCATGGATTGTATTAAGTTGGGTATAAAACCATAATCGGAATTCAATATACCAAACGCCAAAAAACCAATCAAAACAGGAGAAATAAAGAAAGGTAAAAACATAATAGTCTGAGTAACTTTTTTGAATGTTCTTATTCCAATTTCATTGAGGAGTATGGCAACAAATATCTGCAAAAAATTACCCAGCAGGATAAAAGCCAAGTTGTAAAGAATGGTATTTCTTGTTAATGCCCAAAGCTGCCCACTAAGGAACAAAAAGCGAAAATTATCAAATCCAACAAAGGGGCTCCCAAAAATCCCCAAATTATACCTGAAATTCGTAAAAGCAATATAAACACCAGGCATAGGGATGTAAGCAAAAACAATAAAAAACAATATGGCGGGGGTACACATGAGAATTAAAATTCTGTTATCCCATAATTTTTTTGCTAATCTATTTTTCCCATGTTGAACCTTTTGCTTCACTAAACTTCCTCCATCAATATAATTTGAAACTTGCCAGACTTAAAGCGTAACAACCACAGGCGGAAGTCCCGATATTAAGGCGGTCAAGGAACACTGCTCTTTCGTCAAACTGTCAATCAGCACATAGATAACTAACCGCCCTAGGTAAAGATTCCGTCTTGTTGAGCTGTATTCCGTGCAATCAGCAATGTCTCCATTTTCCATGCCTAAAAACAGCCCCGAGCCGTTTACGGTAATATTAATAGCTGAATTGCACATAACACAAAGCCGCTGTTTTTCATCCAGTAATGCCGCTTCAATTTGGACAATCCTGTATTTGCCAAACATATTTTTCTGTACAGTTTGATTATCTCCAGCAGGTTTCCATACATTAAGGCTTAACTGCACAGGTGGTAAAGTGGATTCGAGTGTATCTGTAGTGTCAATATCACCAACCCCTTTTACCATAAGAGTCCCACGCTCAAAGGGAATCGTCCAAAGGATATAATTGGTATCTTTATTGAGACTCCCTGTTCCAAGGCTTTTACCGTTAAGAAACAGTTCCGCCCTGTCAAGGTTTGTGTAGCAGACGACTTCGACGTCTTCATCTGGAAGATAATCCCAATTGCGTAATAATTGATTTGGCTGAATTTCTTCACTGCCTTTATCTGCCGATTTGGGGCGGCTGGCAAGGTATAGAACAGGCTCTTTATTCCATAGGGCTTTTCGCCTGAAATACGCAATTTTTTCATTTCCTGCCATGTCAAGGATCCCTGCTCCTGAACAACGAATCGGCCAGCCATGCGCTTCGCCCATGTAATCAATCCCTGTCCATAGGAACTGGGCACTGATGTAGTCATTGTCACACACAGCTTTCCATGAACTTATACTATGGCCAGTTTCACTACCCATGATTGGCAGGTTAGGAAAACGTTTATGATCTTCTTCGTAGAGCTGTTCTTTATAATTATAACCAACAACATCCAAGCCATCAAAAAAGCCAAGTTTCGAAGACAGTTCCGGAAAAGCAGCGGCAACCAGTACAGGTCTTGTTGTGTCGTATTTTTTAACAATTTTTACCAGATTGGCGGCAATTGTAGAAAGCCTTTCCATGTTTGGCTTGTTTCTATTATACTGTCTTTCCGCCGCCGGTTTATTTGCATCGTTGTTTCCAGTCATTTCTTTAAAAAGAGGATGCACGTAAGGATCGTTGGGGTAATCAATCTCATTCCCAATACTCCATAAGATCACACTGGGATGGTTACGGTTTTGCAGCACCATTGCGGCAAGGTCTTCCTCATGCCATTGAGGAAAATCTTCGGCATAACCTTGATGTTTTGGAGGATAGGCATTGTGCCCCTGCCACCATTTGTTTTTGCAACCTTCCCATTCGTCAAAAGCTTCATCCATTACCAAAAAACCCATCTCATCACAAAGTTCGTACAATTCCGGCATATGCTGGTTATGACTCATCCTTATTGCATTACAGCCTGTCTCTTTAAGCTTTTTAAGACGGCGTCGCCAAACTTCTGGCCAAACTGCAGCTCCAAGACATCCTGCATCATGGTGGACGCAGACCCCTTTAATCTTCGTTGGTTTGCCGTTAAGAAAAAATCCTTTCTCAGGATCAAGCTTTATACTGCGAATACCAACTTGCAGGGCAGGCGTAACAGACAAAACTTCAGGTTTGCCTTCTATACGAAGTTCCAAAGCAAGAGTGTACAGATTTGGGTTTTCCGTTGACCAAAGCTCCGGCTGTAAAACTTCAATGTTCATATCAAAAGAGAGCGCTTCTGAACTATCGGGTGTGATGGGAATTGTTTCTGTAAACTCTATATCTTTTCGCTTTAGCACTGCAGTCAAAGCAAATGTACCTTTAGCGGCAAAGCCGCCGCATAGTTTGCCAGAGACAATCACTTTTGCAGAATTCCCCTCAAGCTCGCTTCGTACAAACAAGGAGGTATCATCAACATAGACAGCATCATAAAAACAAAGATACGCTTTCCGGTAAATACCTGAGCCGGTGTACCAGCGCGAGTCAGAAATATCTTCATGCGAAACCTTTACCGCAATTATATTATCACCTTCACGCAAACAATGAGTAATATCATATCTAAAACCTGCATAACCTGATGGCCGCTTACCCAAATAATACCCGTTACACCAAACCTGACTATTTTTATAAACACCATCAAAGTGAACAAAAACCTGCTCTCCTTGCCAATCTGAAGGAATACTAAATGAGGTACGATACCAACCGGTTCCTCCAGGAAGATACCCGGTTCCACTGGAGTGAGCGGAAGAGAAAGGAAATGTAACTGCCCAGTCATGAGGGACAACCACATCTTTCCATGGAGGAAGAGAATCGTCTGTATCAGGCTGCCACGATTCATCGTGGGAAAGATTTGACAACTGCGTACATAAGGCAAACTTCCAATTTTGCAGTAAAAGTGTTTTCACAGGAATCTCCCAAACACCCTGTACCCATTAGCAAGATACAAGGTGTTTATGCTTTTCTTAAATTACCTAGCAGTCCTGGTAAAGCCAAACGCAGTATTCAACTGCGCACTTACAGTATCCCACAGGTTATCTCCATCCGGGTGACCAGCACCAGCACCGGCATCATGTAACATCGAAGCTCTGGAATAAACTCTGAAATCGTAAATAAAAGAACCGTCAGGAAAGCCTAAGTCCGCATCTCCCCCAGCACCTGAATTTACCAATAGAGATCTACCAAGATATCCAAAACGAAAGTCCTCCAACTCTGGGTCACCCGACCCATAAATAGGATTGGTTGCCAGCCTGCCGAAGCCTGTATTAAGCGGACCATTCATTGCCTGATTCCAGTTCCGTAAAATGCGGATATTACCGTTAGGCAGTCTTACAAGAGATATATGCAGCCACTGATCTATACGATGAGCCACGCCCAAACTATCTCCAACAACAACAGCATGTGGCACTGCATTTTGTGTGCCATCACCTTGACGACCTTGATTGTGACCAAGAGCACCGTGATCTAAGGCTCTTAACCACATATTGTTATTTGTAAAGTTTAACGTACCACGCCAATTGTCGGCACTAGTTGTATTAATATTTTCATCATTGCCAAAACTCAACCATGTACCAACAGTGTTAACGGGAACACGAACAAAGAACTCTATTGTCCACTCTGATTGCCGCAACAAGGCTCCTACTTTCGGACCAAGATCGATGTAGCCGCCATCACCTAAATTGATGAAATACCCATAATTAAATTGCGCAAAACGAGTTTGTTCGCGTTCGCTTTGAGCAACAACCGCACCCCCTCTCAATGTCGGTTGAAAAAACTCGCCAGACGGAGCCATGTTCCTAAACACACCGTGCTCATCTACCGCAAAATGTACATTCAGAAACTCTGACCATACAGCACCCTCACGCATTACCCGAACATTCCAAACCTCGGTTTCAGACACATTGGAATCAGCTGCACTGGAAAAAGTTCCGGTCAGGGTCAGTTCGGCATGCTCGCTTCCAGAAGGCCGAGTTACAACACCAGCATTGCTTAGAACAGCCGTATTACTTGAAACCCAAGTAACGCCCACATAAGAATCTCCTTGCGGAAGATTAATATCAGCGGCAACGGTGCTTAAATCGCCTAAAGCAACTCCCGCTCTTCTAATCCTGCTTGCAATCAGCGCAGCAACATCAAAAGCCTCAAGCACAGTTAAAGTAAATGTATCTTCATAACTTTGATCATTAGCGTCGGTAACCAAAACTCTAAAATATTTTGTACCGTAAGTTAAAGCTGTGGTTCCTACAGTAAGTTCATCGCCATCAATTTCAAACAAGTTATTATTGTCATCGCCGATTCCGGTTACAAATGTAAATACGAATGGCGCAGTGCCGCCTGTAGCAGTAAAATCACCCACTCTCGCACTTGGAGCTACATTCGATTCACCTTCTTGTAAATCGGGAACAGCCTCGAAATTAATTCCGGTTACAAGTACCGGTCCCGGCTGTGTTACAGTTAAAGTAAATGCCTCTTGACGAGTTTGCCCATTAGCGTCGGTAACCAAAACTCTAAAATATTTAGTACCGTGAGTTAAAGCAGCAGTTCCAACTCTAAGGTCGGTTCCATTAACCGTAAACAGACCGTTGTTAGTATCACCGGTTCCGGCTGTAAGAGTAAAAGTGAATGGCGCAGTGCCGCCTGTAGCAGTAAAACCGCCAACTCTGGCATTTACGGCTACATTTGAAGAGCCTTCCTGTAAACCGGAAACAACATTAAACCCAATGCCTGTTACTGAAGGGTGGTTGGGGGGGGCATCATCATTTGGACAGCCAGTAAATAAAACCAAGCTGAAAACTACCGCACAGATAAGTGCAAAAATAATAATTTTTCTCATTTTCATTACTCCTATAAATTAAGATAGCTCTTCTTCAAAAAGCAAGCTAAATTATTAAATTTACTTTGTACAATATGTAAGGTACAAAAGTACTATTTTACTCTACATATGAGCCATAAACCGCAAACTGAAAAATAGTGTTGGCACGATCCCAGTTATGTATGTTGGGACTTTGGTTATTGGAGTTACGGCTGTTCCTTACTCTCTCCACGTTTAGTCTAATAAAGCGGTACGGATTATTATCTGATACCGTTGTAAACACAAAACCGGGAGCACCGTTGTTGCTTCTGTCTACAATTTGTGTCCAGGTAATGCCGTCCAAACTTCCATCAACAGTGAATACATAGGAACCATCAGAGCCAGCTACAGTTTCGTTTGTTAGAGTAATCTCCCTGATAATTGACGGGCGCTCAAGGTCTACCGTCAAATTATGGGGAAATGTCATTTGTGTATAACCACCATGCCATGTGGCTATCGCAGGGTTTGGGCGTCTGACTTCTATCCCATCGGTAAGATTTTGCAAACCCACTTGGTTAAATTGCGGAGGAGCGGTTACGGTCTTTCCCAGCGACAGGAAACGTCCCGGCCTGATCCCAATCAAGCCATGATTGGGATAGAACGCAATGACGTTAAACCAAGCGGAAGACGCATGACTCCCATTAACAGCCATTTTTGAAAGACGACGAGGATTACCGGCATTTTCCTGTGCGATATTATTCCAGTGATTAGACCACCGCCAAGAATAAAAACCATAAGCCCTTCTTCCATTTCCATAAGCCCACGACGCAAAACCGTTAAATTGTGAACCAAAAGTAACAGCATTTCCAATATCAACCAACGGACTCCATTCTCCGTCAACACCGGTAGAACTTACCGAAAAGGTGGTTTGCGTAGGATACCAGCCATTTTGCGCAGAAGACCCAAAAAATATATAATTCCCTATGCTTATCATATCCGGAGTTTCTCGTGCCCCTTGCCCCGGAAGTGAAAATTCTCTGGAGACGACAGCTACAGGATATCTCCAATTCTGATCAAACTCAATCCAATTTTGCCTTCCAATAGCGGATGTGAGAGCAATAGGTACTCCGTCAACAAATGTAAATCTCTGATCTCTCGACTCATTCCCAAATGGGCGGCCTGAAAAGGTCATTTCACCCCAAACATTGCCGCCATTGGTATGAATATGAACAACCATGAGATGAGCCAGCCAATAATGATGAGTTGGCTGCCTATGGCATACAAGTACCCTGCTTCTCGCTTCATGATTGTTGTACCAGTGGACACCCTCGATTTTTATACCTCGTGCAGCATTCGCAATGATAGATGCTGGAGTTGGCCATTGTACGCCGTAATTATCCCAGCTAGGATCATCCATAGTGCCATTGACAGGACCTTCCCAACAGCCAATTATTAAATCTTCCGTTCCACCGGGCGCATTTGGAACACGATGCCAATTTGACCAGCCTGTCATTCCATTTTCTGACCACCTGTATTCAAAATGAAGACGCCGATCAGCACCGTCACCAGCAGAACTACCGGTGACTTGCGCTCGGGTATCATACCAACGACCATCTGTCGCTTGCACTCCGCTGGGGCTTGCAGTTCCTGCAATAATAGGAATATGTTGATCACTGGCTTGGTTCGTATTGCTCCTGATATTACGATAGAACCACGAGCCCGGAGTGGCAGTTGCAACTTCCGCAGTAAAAGTGATTGGCGCAGATTTTATAAGCGCAGGCGGATTGCCTCTACCAATGCGGTATGTGAATGTCCTGCCAATTTCCAAATCATAATCTTCGAATGTTGCACCTCGATTGGCTCCTATGAAAACGCCATCTCTGAATATGAAGTATTCCTCAGCACCACGAGATGCCCAAGACAGCACAACATTGTTTGCGTTCACAGACATTAGATCAGCAGCAGTGATGTTTGTTGTTATTTGTTCCAGAATAGCAAAAGGGGCAACAGTAACATACCATAAGTTTTCATCACTAAAACTTAAATCTGGATATTCATACACGGTTATGTTTCTTGCAATTTCTTCTACTCTGCCTCTTTCTACTCTTATCGTAATATAACCCGAATTGATAACTACAACATCTATTCTGTAGCGAATATCGCTGTTATCAATATTGACGAGAGTCGGGGCTGCATTTATCTCACCACTGCCGCCAGTGATAATAATATCTTCCATAGTCAACCCGGGGACTGCTCTGTTAAATTCGATATTTAATTCGGTAGTTTCACGGAGGTTTTCTCTTCCGTTAGGAGTAACAGTAAATCTGATAATACCCTCATCATGCACTGTTACGGTTCTGGCAGTTGAAACAACCCCTATTTTGTTTATTTGTACCGTGATTTGCCCAAACCTGACTACCTCAACGCCAATTCTGTATAAGAAATCATTTTCGTTTATCAGGGGCGTACCTACGTTTACTTCACCACTAACATTAGTGATGTTAATATTTTCCATAGTCAAACCGGGTACTGCTTCGGTAAAGAGAATACTTAACTCAGTAGTACTGGCAGTATCCGATCCATTTGCTGAAACGAAAAACATGACACTTTCTTCTGTCTCACCATTGTTATTTTCCTCTTCATCAATGTCAGCGTCGCAAGCTGCAAGGAATAGCAGAGCAACAAATACTGCTGTTAATAATAACTTGAAGCTTTTAAATAATTTTTTCATCACTGCTGCTACTCCTTCAATCTGTTATCTACCAGGAAACTACTATACCAACAGGAATGCTAAAGGCATATCTGTCGTTCTGTAAAACCTGAGAGCTAAGCGGGGTTCCGTAGGTGTTCATTTCGAATTTAAGCCCACCACGGAGCTGAACATTATCGGTGATATTATACCTAGCAAGACCTTCAACGATGAACGTATGTCTGCCAAAATCATGCTCTCTGGCACCACCCATGTTTTTAATTGTCGCAAAATAATTACGCACCATTAAAGTCCCCCTCAAGGTTTGCGTAAATACATACTCAATATGCAGCTCGTTGTACAGAACAAATCCCCTCTCATCATCCAACAAATGAATTGGCACATATTGTGCGGCAAAAGTGTCTTCCGCCGCCAAAGTGTGGAAACTAACGTTGTTGAATAACCCAACTGTTAAACCAGGAATGATGTCAGTAAAATTAATATCAAGGTGAACGGCATTTTTAAGCGGTTTTCTGATTTCATCGTCTGAGTCAACCGTTGCTCTATAGCTTAAATGACCAGAATAGCCCACGCCAATTTGAAGTCTGTCAATCTCTACGATCCCGTACAAGCCAAAGTTGTGGTATACAGTGCCAAGATCTAAAGTTCCTAAGCCGGCTTGCGTACGGTTTATCCGATATGCCATTCCGACAGTAAGTAATTGCGGCATAGTATATTTTAAAGAACCGCCGAAGTTATAGGTCGAGTATGCAGGAACAATTGTGTCTCCGATGTCACCAGTTTGACCAGAACCATCGGCTACTCTTCTGCCAAGCCAATATTCATTAGGTGCAAAAAAACCACTGATCTGAACTTCACCAAGATGACCAAGGGGGATAATACCTGTAGGCATGAAACCAATAACATTGCTGCCCAAACCAAGAGAGTCAGATGAAGTAATTACCAAGTCAGGGTGACCACCAAAACCTTCACCAATACCAAAGAGCATTACACCCAAATCTCTGTCGCCGCCTATTTTTTCCACCACTCTTGCAGTGAATCTACCAATCTGCCCACGAAAATGAGGACCAATTCTTCCCCATGCTGTAACATCTTCAATTAACGGCAAGTTGTTATTCATTAAATTTTCGAACCTAAAGCCAATTTTTGCACCAAATCGCCCGTCAGGATCCGTGTATCTCATGTCAAATTCTGTGTCGTTAAAATTGGGATTTCTCATGAAAAACAAACTGTTTTCCCTGGGCATTTCCGCTTCCTCAATAAAAAAATCAGTCCTAATATCTTGATGAAGAAATTGCACAAAATCCGCGGCAACCTCAACTCTTACTCTAAAACCGCTTTCTTCTGCAAATAATGCGGCAGAGCCAAAGACAACAAAAACCAAAAACATAGCTGCAAATTTCATTCTTCCCATTAAAATTCTCCTTTAAAAAATTTTTTACTTTAAAAAATTCCTTACTTTCATTATGAGTACCAGCCACATTTGGTGACCGGTACTTCTAAACTGAATAACATTCAGTTTTGTTAAAATTATGGCCTTAGCCGATCCTGGAATGAGTTCAACCATCCAAGCCATTCGTAGTACAATCCTGGGTTTTGCTTACCGGGGTTGTGATACCAGTCCATAGAACAACCAAAAGCGTCCTGTAACATCACGTAGTAGTCAATCAGGTTTTGCGGAAACCCTGAATAAACCCACATACTTGGCGAAGTACCTCCTGATGAATCTCTTACAGGAGGAGGTGTATCCATCAATGAATTGGCAAAAGGACCTAAATCATAGACAAAATCCTGCCATCTCCATTCCTGCATCCACCTTGCGCGAGCTCCTGCAGCACCGTTAGGTGGATGAGGAGCAACAGTTGCACCTGTTGTTGTAACTCTCATAGGAAGCCAAATATAACGGGCATCGTAGTTTTTAGTATTGTCCCAGCTATCAGCCATGTGGATATATTTGCCCCATACCAGTCTGCCTGCACGAGGTTCCGGCATAGATGTTTCCCCGAATATTGGACGCAGGTAAATGCCATCATCCCAAAGACGCCTTAGCTCTCCATAGTAAAGCTGAGGAGTATTAAACACATTTACATCTATGTCAACAAAGTTAGCATCAAGAAAGCCAATAACATCCCATATATAAGGCGGGAAGCGAAGCTGTTGCACATGAGTAACCTGTCCGTCAAAACCCTTAGTAATTACAGACCCGTCATCTGCTGCTCCAAACATGAAGGAGCTGGCAGTACCGGTCATAGTCCCTCCAGTCCCCTGAATAGTTATCCAGCCCGTACTGTTCTGCCATGTACCACCAGGCGGTTGATTATTTGGAGTACCCCAAACAGCATCAAAGTTAGCAGAAACGTTTGTTGTCCCTACAGGCGGCTTAATGTTAAAAGGATAAGGCGCACCTAAAATCCTGCCGCCCGGTCGAGAAGTACGGTAAACACCTAACGGATTGGGGAACCAGCCGGTTGAGGTTGAAGAAGCAACAAAGTAAAGAACATCTTCTCTGACGCCATCTGCATTTAGCGGTGAAAGCGGACCTAAAGTACCGTCAGGATTTACGTATCCTTCATAAGTCATATTCGGTGTGATGAAATGGACAAATGGTGCTGGAGCCTCCCTCTGCGGACCGAAAACCCAATTGAAATTGTGACCTAACCTGTTGTCGTGACCTTCCAAAAGTAATTCGTCAGAACTATTACCAACGGAAAAGCGCGGAACCCCAATAAACCTTGTATAGGTTTCATCAAGCATTGTTATTGCCAAAACTCTGTTTTCCTGAGTGGAACCAAAATGGAAAGCAGTACCGCAACTATCTATAAAAACGCTCTGGTCGCGGGTCATCCCCATATGATTTGTTTGGTCCCAAACACCTTCAACAAAGGGAAGCTTGTATGACCATAGTTTTTTGAAAGGACCGGCAGGGTGCTGTGCGACAGAAACTGTCACCCTCGCAGTGCCGTAACCAATGCCAATAACACCTCCTTCAACATGAGTAAACATAACGTACGGGAAAACACCGGTGGAATCCCTAAAAGGTGTAATGGGGTTACCTGTAAGTGCATGTACGCCTGTACCTGCATTGTAGATTACTTTTGGCCGCTCAACAGTTGTGCGGTGATTCCACCAACGGTACAATTGCTTGCGCCGCCAAACCGGAGTATCACGATACAAAGCATTGAGTTGCCGTACTCTTTCCGCAGTCAGCCCCATAGCTCTCGCAAAAGGCCTAGCAGCAGAATCTTGATAAAGATACAACGGTGGGCCAAGTTCTCTATCCGCACAACACCCTGTTGGGCAGTCTCTGTGTCTTGTGGGGATAAAATTTCTTATTGCAGCCCATGCATCCATCTGAGCTTGTCTAGGCATGGGACCTCTTAAGAGTGTTGGTGGATCCCATATCATGTAATCTCCCATATTCTGACCTGATCCATCCGGACTGTTATTTCTCATTCGCCCATTAGGAAACCACTCTCCACCGGGGGTAATAAAACCGTCTGCGTCCCAATCACCCAGTGTTCTGCGCCAATGGTTCACAGCCCACATAAACCCATGTGTCGCAGTTGTTCCTGCCGGCCAATTATCTGCCGGTCGATTGAAACCACTGGCGTTAAATCTGGTACCGTCCCAGCCTCCCGGAAAACCGTTCGGATCATGGGAGTGAGATTCGCGCCATTCCGGTTCGTCGAATATAGTATTATTGAAAATGGGGAAGGCAACACCTTCATCTCTCCAGTTGTACAAGTCGGCAGAGGAAAATGCGTGAACGCCCGGCTGCCCGCCTCCTGTCATTGCACTCCAATCAGCAGAGTCGAAACCTCCAACACGAGTCCCCCAGTTTAACCTGCTCTCACCGTACCACCACCATCTTTGTGTGTGGCGATCCCACATTAACCCACCTCCATGGGCTGAAACGTGGTTGCCATTGTTGTCAGCCCAAAGTATCTTCTGGGCAAAGCGGTTAAATGTATCGGGTCTTGCACGCTGGGCAAAAAGCCTGGCAAAATGGTCGATATTTGTTCTATAAAAATCAATCTGCTCCTGGATTACACCTGCGGAGTTTTCCAAAAACCTTTGTGCATGACCACCGTAGTTGATCAAAATAGCATTGGTAAAACCATAATTTGCAGGAAGAGCCGAACGTATCGCATTAGACCTTCTGACACTTTCATACAAACCGGACATATCAACTGTAAAGGGGCGATCTGTCCGGTAGACATGAAGCCTGGAAACTTGTGTAACCATCGACAACCTGCCAGCCCAGTGGTTACGGTAGCCATCAAGCATACGGAATGTAAGGAAGCGCCCGCTTGCGGAATCAAAAGTTGCAACAAAGCGGTGGTTATCTCCCTGATCCGGTCTGATAATCAGATTTGCTGTCCGCTCAAGGACACGCCACCAACCAAAACCAACCCGTCTATCCATTGGAAATTCATCGCCGGGCAAAATGGGAGTGTCGGTCAGGAAAATCTCGAATACCGTTACAATCCCGTTACTATTGACTGAAGAAGCACTTCCACCGAATTGACCAGTAGAAGCATCACCAAAATTTGCCCAACCTTCCTGATAGCCACCGGGTTGCGCCCACTGCCAAACCGGAAAATACTCTACCCTGGAAATATTGTCCATGTGCATACCTAAATCAATTTGAACCCAATGAGGCCCGTAAAATTCCGGACTTGGGTGTTGTGCCATACCCCCACCTGGTGTCATACCCCAGCCCCAGAATAAATTATCGTTACTATCAAGAATAACTCCGGGATCCTGGTTAACTGCACCTGCTTCCGGAGTTGCACCCACGCCGCCATTACTTGTATAAGCAAGACCGCCGGAAACTGTTACAGCATTAACACCCCTAGTTAACGGTACACGGATAAAATTTGGGGTATTTTGGGCTACCCGATCCGCCGAAAGTGTTAAAGATTCCGGTGAAAAAACTTCCGAACAGGAGAGCAGCATTACCCCGGCAAACAATATTATTGCTGCAAATGCAACAACACAAAATTTTCTGTTTCTATTCATAATTACCTCTCATAAAAATTAGCTTAAAATAATTTCAGGCGGTCTTCGCGGCGGATTCAGTATGTAAATCTGAGCCAAAATTCTATCCGCTGCCTGGTTAATCTGTAACTGCTGTAAAAACAGCATTTCAGGTGTTACCTCAACTCCCACCCCAAATTCGAATTCTAATAGAGGGGTAGCATCTTCCACCGCATCTAAAAGACGTCGCCGGCGAACGTCGGTTATCGAAGTATTAAAGAGTAAGTTTCTTCCTTCAATAACGACCGCAGTCAGATAGGCAAAACACAGCTCAGTGCCAATAGTCCTGAAAATAATATTCGCAGCACTGGCGTTCCTGGCAGCAGCCCCGACAGTGTCCGCATATCTCCAGCGAATCTGAATGTAGCGAAAGCTAACTGTTTGTGCAGAGGTTAAGTAAATATAAGCCATCCCCGCTATGTGGGCGACAGTGCCGGTATCCAGCAAATGAATGCCAGCATCTGCTGTATTCCAACCGAAATCTCTTGTGGAAACAAATATTTCATAACTGTGACCGGTAACACCAAGACCTCCGCCTACAGTCCCACGAACATACCCAATGACACCTGTTCTTTGGGGACCTATTTCTACTAACTCCCCAAGATCCAAGGTAATCCAGTGTGCTCCACGCAACGGAACTCCCTCATCAGATTCATGACCATTGTTTACACCGGAATGCCACCAATTGCTGTTATCGCCGTTTACAGCCCAATCAGCCGGCCCGGCGGTGCTAGTAGCCGGCTCCTGATGACAACAAGCGCTGGCAACAATTGGGTTGCTTCCGCCTATAGCCCCACGCAAACCTGGGATACCTTCTAATCTACCCCAAAAATCATCTGGAGACAGACCAAAATTTGATGCCATGTTCTCCAACTGACAGGTGGTAAATGCCAAGATTCCTAATATTAGTACCGGAATCATCCATAATTTCTTCACTTTATACTTCCTCCTATATGCCTTTGGGTTAGTTTAACCTTGATAATAAATCACCAAATCGATCCGTAAAGCTATCAACCTCTGCTTGATAATTAAAAAATTGAATAGCTTGTGCTGACGTTAAAATACTGGTTGGGTTTTCCGGAACATTTAAATAATGGTATGCCCCCTTAGTAATTCTTACACCTTCATCGTCATATACGCCATGCATCATCTCATGGAGCATTCTGGTTCGGATAGGGTGGCCTTTAACAACAGTAAACGTATTAATACCTATCTCGTAGAGTTGCTCTAAACGCTCTACTTCAATTTGTATACTTGCAATTATCCCTCCCCCGGATATTATTGCATCCACCTCTGCTCTCCATTCATTGCGATCTTGAGTACGAGCATTCCGCTGTGCATCAGTGAGTATCAGCAAATTCAGGGTTTCGATAAAATCAGAGTCGTTTTCAAAGCCGCAAGCAGCAAAAAACAAAATGACAATAAGCGGCAAGAAAAACCAATTCAATTTTTTTCTCATAAATTATTTTCTCCTAAAAATATGTACATTTGAGGCTGCTCCAAAACTACAGTTTCTGGAACAACCTCATTTATCCTAATTAATTTGTGTTTGGATGCCCAAACGCAGAATTTATTGCGTTTACAGAACCCAAATTTATCCCAAGATCGTCAGGCAAGGAAATGTATTCAAAATCAGGCGGTGTTACACCACTTCTCGGGTTTGCCAATGCTCTGGAATATATTCGAATATCCATAAATCGGGAATTCGCACCTACATTATTTGGTGCATGCAAAAAAGGTGCTCTGCCCAAGTAAGCATAGCGCAGTGGAGGTGTAACTGCATCGGCTGCACCAAAAATAGGATCGTCATGTATTCTGGAAAAATTGCCGCCACGGTTAGCGTGTGTTGCTTGACCTCCATTCCTCATAATTCCCACTGCAGAGCCGTGTTTTACTACAGTAAGATGATTCCATCTGTTAACACGGCCTCCGCCAATTCCGCCGCTGCCGCCAACACTTACAATACTAGCAGTCTGATCACCAGTGGCAGGGGTACTTCCGGCATTACGAGCTCTAAACCAGAGTGCAGGATTATGGAATTGCAGAGTTCCACGCCAGTTTGTAGTATTATCGTTTACACGGTCATTTGCAAAACCAAAAAAGGTACCAGCGTCAGTAGGGATATTGGCATAAAACATAATTGTCCACTCTTCTCCACGCATCAATGCCCCTACGTTTGGTCCAAGATCAACCCAGCTATTGGTATTAGGCAACCGGATAAATCGGTGACCGGCGGTTTCATCAGCAACAGCGTCACCCATTAATACTGCCTGATAAAAATCGCCGGAATGGGCAATATTTCTTAAAACACCGTCATCACCAACAACAAAATGTACATTAAGGAATTCGCTTGGCTCCGCCCCCTGGCGCATTACCCTTACGTCTCTGTCAGCAGCACCTACAAAGTTGCCGCCTTGGCTAAATGTTCCGGTTAAGATGGAAATACCATGTTCAGTACCTACAGGGCGCGTTACAATACCTGCATCAGTAACAACAGCCTGATTGCTCGAAGTCCAAGTTATATCATAACTTCCAAAGGACATTGGCAAGGTAATGTTTTGGGTAACAGTGCTTAAATCACCTAAAGAAAACAATGCATCTGCCACATCATCTGTGAATAAGCTGATAATTCTTGCAAGAAACGGGTGAGTAGTTACTTCGACACTGTCGATTGATAAAGTAACGGTGAGGGTAACATCTTCACCGGTTACTTGAGGGCGATTGACTACACCTGCATTGCTAAGAATGGCAGTGTTGCTGGAAGACCAAGAAGCAGACACAACCCAATCTATTTCCGCAAATTCCACTGTCACTGAAGGCAACAGGGTTAAATTTTCCCTGACTGCGCCAAGATTACCAAGGCTAACCCCCAAAATTCGAATAACTTCATCTGCGGCATGTAACCGCAGCGTTTGATTACTCAAAACAGTCACAGGAAATGGAACTATCCTGTCAACACCGGCAGCAGTCAGAGTCGCATTAAGGGTAATTGCCGCATCACTAGCTTCCGGGCGGGTAACCACACCGGTATTGCTCAAAACAACAGGGCTGGTAGATATCCATGTAACAGATACTTCTGTCACCGTGGGAGGCACAAGCGCACCGCCTGCCACATCCACCTGTAACGGCAAGGTTAGGTTCAAGGCAACGGCGGATAAATCCCCCATTGCCGCATTCAAACGTGACTCGGCAAGGTTCAGGATATTATTAGCTACACTTACATTATTTATAACTGTCATATTAACAACACCCGGTCTTGCCCTCGTAACGCTGCCATAATTGACAGTCAGATCAAGGTTGACTGTCGTATCATTAGGCGGGAGAATGCCATTAACCAGCATGCCGTAATTGTCTATAACATCCTGCCTGCTGGAAACCCAAACCACCTCGAATAAATAACTCAAAGTGATCCCAAAAGGCAGTCGAATGTTATCAATTATGTTATTCAGATCATAAGCAGCGAATACAGGCAAGAGGTATTCGTCGATAAAACTGTCGATATAGGCTCCCAACTGAGACTCTGTCGCCCAGTGCGCATAAGCGGTAAACTCGTATGACGCTAACATCATCCAGTCCCTTTCGGTTATCCTAATTGGGCTTAGTGGACCTGTATCTCCCAAGGGGGCTGGGGATGTAAAATAGCCGACAAAATGGAGATTATCTGGGTGGGTGGTTGGAATAGGGTAATCCCTGCCAATAAAACTCGGAACCCGAGATGTCCATGTTATCGAAGACTCACCTCCCTCAAATGTGCCGCCATTTGCACTAAATGTAATGGAGAAGCCCTCACCTGCCGCCGGATCATCTACTACCGGATCCGGACTCGGGCAACTTACAAGCCCAATCATCATTGCAAGGGAAAAAAGTCCCAGCAATCCTAAAATTTTCTTTTTCATATCTTCCTCCTTAAAGAAAATATTTCTAAGGTTTATTCAACAACTATGGTACATATCCAAAATTGTCCTGAGTCGCCTGTCCATTGTCGTAAAAACCAGAATGGCATAGACTCCAAACTTACCGGTCCCGCAGTGCTAGTACCGCTCGGATTGTTCAATTCGAATACGAATTCTTGCCATTCATTTGCCGTTTCCCAAGGACCTATAGTATATATGCTATAAATCCATGTCCCGGGAACTGGCTGTGCTTCCATAACAAAATCAACTGTTAGCGGGGCGTAAGCACTTCTTGCCCAGATTCTTACAACAGTGAATTCGGAAAGATCAAGCGGCGGATTATAAGGGGCTCTCATCACCCGCCAGCCATAACCGCCCGGGTAATTAATTTGCAACGCTCCAGGTCTGCCATGGCGTATAATTGCAGGATCGGTTACTCTTGATGTACTCGTATTTCCCCAAAACGAAAAAGCGGCTATAGGCATCTCCTCGAAGTTCCAAAGTACAAATCTGTCGCCTGCCTGACCTTCTTCCAAAATAGCAGTTACAGTAACATCACTAGCAGGCATGGTAAAAGTCCATGTGGAGTCGCTGCCGCTAGCTTCTACTGTGCCGCCTTCGACAAGTGTTACTGTAACTGCTTGCACCCTATAACCTGAATTCGGCGTTACTGTCAGGCTTACTAAGTCCGTTTCATGAGCAGTTTCCGGAGCAGTAATACTGCCGTTTTCAGGCTGCACAATTGTAATATTACGCAGAGGCGGGAGAAGCTCGAATGCTGCCGTCACAGTAACATCACGGTTGGGCATGGTGAAGGTTCTTGTATTGCCGTCACCGCTGAGCATTATTGCACCACTTACTGATGCCGCAATGATGTTTGCCAGCCTATAACCAATCTCCGGCGTTATTGTCAGCGTTACTTGTTCATTCTCTAGCGCAATAGTAGGGGCTGCGGTGACAATCCCACCTGTAACAGCCTGGATGTTGATGTTAAATCTTGAAATTTGCACAAATACTGCTGTAACGATAACATTCACATTGGGCATGGTGAAAGTTCTTGTATTACCGTCACCACTGAGCGTTACCACGCCGCTTGTAGTTGTTGCTGAAATGCTTTCCAGAAAATGGTCTGAAGCCGGAATTATCGTTAATGTTATCGTTGCTCCAGGCATAGCTCTGGGAGGAGCTTCAACAGTACCGCTGTTCGCATTAATAGTGATACTAAAATCAATTCCAAAATTTTCGCTATTTTCTGGCACTTCAGAACCACAAGCAATGAAGAAGGTTGCAATTGTGAACAAAGCAAAAACAACTCCAACTAATATCTGCTTTTTCATTTTTTCTCCTAAGCTTTTTTAATTAAGAACGAAACACTTAATTGTAACCCCCAAATTTAAAATCGAAAAAGTGACAAAAGTACTTTTTTTTAAATATTTTGCTTTAGCTCTGTCTTTTTCTCACGAGTAAAATCTTTTCCATAAAAATAGTACTTTTGTAATATTTACTTATTTAATTTCAAGCATTTACACTGATCTTATCAGAGTTTTAATTTATTTAATTTTGGAGGAGAGTATGAGAAAAAAATTAGTTTTAGGATGGGTAGTTACAGCATTACTGTTGGTTTTTGCGTTTACGGCCTGCCCTAACGGCGGTGATGACCCAATAGTTATCAGAGACGCAGCGTCACCGCAAATTCTAGGTCAGCCGGCAAGCAGGCTGTACTTTACAGGACAAACGGCAGTGCCGATGAGAGTAATTGCCGTTTCGCCTGACAACGGGGTTCTCGAATACCAATGGTATCGAGCAGACTCTGCAACTGGTGTAGGAACGAGGATTGAAAGCGCAACAGCGGATTCTTTCACACCTACAATACCTACAGCAATAACAGATGAGGTAGTAAGCTGGTATTATGTTGTCGTTACAAACAGAAATACCGCAGCAAACGGTATCCAAACGGCTTCTCTGACAAGTAACAGGGCGGAAATCCGAGTAGTGGAAGCACCGCCTGGGTTACCTCTAACCTTTGCAGTAAACGCTGCCGGGAATGCTTTTGTAGGAACTTTCTACACCGGAGAAACCGTGCCAGCAACACTTGGACCAAGAGCCGAAATTGTTGAAGGTATGCAATTGAACAACATTACACCCATAGGCCGAGTGGTAAACACTGGCGGGACAAACAGCGGTTTTATAGCTCTCGGCAATGCAGTGGGAGATATTCTGAACAGACTCGAAACTTGGACAATGGAAACAATCGTTTTTGTTCCAGCAAATTACGGCTTTGTAGGCGGAGGTCACCACATTTTAGGATTTGCCGAAGTTGACAACCTCTCGCAAACAGTCCAGACAGGTCCAACAATGTGGCTCAGAGGGGACAATCTAAGCCTGAACGTCCGTACTCAAGGCTGGAGCGGAAACGAAGCCACAACAGGTGAAGTAGATGACAATATTCCTGATGTCAGAGGAGCATGGAGGCACATTGTAATTACCCAGGGAGCCAATTTGTTCAGAGTTTATATGGACGGCAATTTGGTCAGCCAGGCAGCACACACCGGGCTTACAACAACAAATCTACCCATTTTTGAGTACGGCTATCTTGGACGCTCTATTTTCCACGCTAACGATGACAGCACGCTGAGAAACACCTTGTTCCGCAGTTTTAGCATTGACGAGGGTGAAATGACACCAGCATTGATGACTGCTCGAGCTGCCGAAATTGACCAATTGCTCCATGATTTGAACGGAGCGGCATTTATCTTTGCAGTTGCACAAGATATACAGCTTCAGGAAGGTTCGGAATATGTAGATGCAGGAGCCACAATCGGAAGCTTTGTTGCTACTCACGGAAGAGCTCCTTTTACTTATACGTTTGTAGCCGGCATCGGAGATACGCATAACAGCTACTTCACAATCGCAGCAGGAAATGAATTAAGAGTTGGAAGTACAGCTCTTGACGGAGGCGACCATAGAATACGAGTCAGAGTTACAGACGGCGAAGGAGCTACATACGAAAGAGCCGTTACAATCCGCATTATTGAAGAAATCGATCCTAACACCGGCATAAGACTATGGTTTACTTTTGACAACCCAAGCGGTAACACCGTTTTTGACAGAACGTTTAATCACACCGGAACCCTTCACGGAGACGCAACTGTTATTGATATGGCTGGGCACAGTGTTCTGGCTCTTGGCTCCGGGCAACCGTGGTTTGATTTAGGCGCAGATGCCGGTTCCATCATAGCCGGACCGGATGTTACAGCATTCACTATTTCTGCATATATATTTGTTGGTGATGGCCCCTCTCTGGAAGGCGGAGATGCCGCAGGGTTCCAGCCTTGGTCATTTACCAGAACGGGATCTATCGATGGCTCTGGTAATCAGGGAGTTATATATCAGATAAGAACTGGCAGCCAGGAAATTAACCATGTTACCGGAAACCAAGCCAGAAACTGGACTCACTCAGGCACAGGGTGGAATAGAAATCAATGGGTTCACATGGTATACACCCATGTGAACGGCGGAGGAAACGCAAACAGTACCGGCACAATATTTATTAACGGTACTCAATTAGTCCAAAACACCGGTACATTCCGAACTAACAGAACGGATGCCGGCACTATGGGTGATCTAGTCTATAACTTCCTTGGAAGACCTTCTCGCGGAACGACCGGATACATGACCAACACTAGGTATGCAGATTTCCGTGTTTACAATCGTGCACTGACTCCGGTAGAGGTTGCCGACCTTTCAACAGAACTTCATGACAGGTTTGCTTATCTAAGATTAGCTTCAGTCATAGAAGTGGTGGCGAACAGCCCGTTAGTAAGCTCTTTTAACGGCGTAATAAGAAGAACTATCCCACTACCTACAAGCCAGAGCGGCGTAAACATAACATGGGTTTCCAGTAACCCTGCTGTTGTAACAAATGACGGTGTTGTTACCCCTCCCGCTAGCGGAGAACTGGAGAGCATTCTTACCCTAACAGCGACATTCTCAATTGGAGTACATTCCACCAGCGTAGAATTTGAAGTGATTGTATTACCGGAAGCCGATGTTGCCGGAATCATTACTAACGAATTAATATACCACCTTACAATAGACACATTTATGGAAGGTGAAGAGGGAGAAGAAATCGCAGTAGAGAGGTTAAATACAAGAGTTGGAAGGACAGTCCAAGGATCCAATTCAGTGACATTCCAAAACGGGGTTGACGGAGGCAGAGCGGCAGTATTTAACAATAATACAAACAGATTCCTTACTGTAACAAATGAAGACGAATCTCCGTTGCTTGCTGGCGTTGAAGAATTTTCTGTTGCATTCTGGACCAGAAGCGATCATGCACGTGCTTCATGGAAATTTTTTGCTGCAAGAGATAACCTCCAAATGGGTCCGCCTGAGTTCTATTTAGGCGACAGAATTCAAAACAATCAGTTCCATGCTGAGAGATTCTACAATGGCAGAGCCACACCCGCATCTGCCACTCTTGGTTCAGGCGCTGGCACTGTAGCACTTGGCGTATGGAATCATGTTGCTGTTGTACATGGTACAGATTTTGTCGAAATGTATTTTAACGGAACACTTGTTTCAAGAGCTAATGTAACTCAACCCGTTTCCGCCATATTAGGAGAAACACCTGTCTTATTCATTGGCAGGGCAACTTGGGGCGCTAATGGGGAAGTGGCTACAGGAGCTATTCAGGACTACAGGATTTACCGTGGAACGTTAAACGCAGAGCAAATCAGAGCTTTATATTCATCCAGGGCTCAATAACAACAACACCCCCGCTCTTAACCGGGCGGGGGTTATCCATGGCTTTTGCCGTGGGATTATTAAAAATCAATAAGGAAAAAATAAATGAAGAAAATTACAGCGCTAACATTTGTTCTACTGTTTCTTTGCGGAACTGTTCTTTCTGCTCAGGATGATTGGACACCAATTCAGTTTCAGGCGTACGGTCAGGCGATATGGGCCCCCCTTGTGTTCCGGGCTCAAGGCGACTTGAGAGATCCTTCCGCCACCGATTACCAAGAAGGTCCCGGCTTTGGTGTCGCAGGCGGTCCCGGCTGGGAAAACAATATTAATGCCGCAGTAGGTTTGCGAGTATTCGGAAATGATCGAAGCGGCAATATCGGATTCGATTTTGCCATAAGAGCTATACCCGTAATATATGGCTCGGATGCTGGAAGTTTCAATATCAGGCTTACCGATAATACCGCCTTTCTCTGGGCACGTCCTTTCGGGAATGATATACTCAGAATGCAGTTTGGAGCTTACAAATGGGACAATTTGGCGGGGCAGGTAGGCTGGCTTAGCGGTTTTGGCGGTTTCGGCGGAGGTTACGATGATATTTTTCAGTCTGTAGAATCCGACATTTTTGGGGCATTGTTTGTTCTTCGTCCGCCGCATACGGTTCCTAACGAGCTTAGAGGTCTTACACTATTCGGCTCTTTCGGTGTATCCGGCGGTCTTGACGGACTTAACCCAGAAAATCAGACTGTGGAAAGATTTTTTGCAGCACGTACCCGTAACGCACTTAGAAATGTTTTTTCCACAGCTCATGCCGGTATCGCTTATGAACTGCCAGACCTCGCTCTTTTGAGGTTTCAATTTATCGGCGGTCGTTATATTTGGGGAAGGGGCGAAGACTGGAACGACAGGCAGATGTTTTGGCCATGGTACGGCACCACAACTGTTGTGCCCTCTTACTGGTTTCCCAGCCGCTCACAAGAAGCCACACAGCTTGAATTTGCAGCGAATATCACTGCCGTTCCAAACCTTAACCTAGATATCGGCTTTGGTTATTCCATGCCGGTTACTGTTGTTATGGGTGATGACGGCTCAACCGTTCGTAATATTGGTCCTATGTGGGGAGAGAGAGGACACCGTGCATTTTTGACTCAATCAATGGTCCCAAATGATACCGTTATTGCAAACAGTGTAGGTGATGTATGGCAGCCGCCGATGCGGATAAGCGCAGGTCTTGACTATAGGTTTGATAATATGAACCTAGGTTTCCGTTTCCGTACTTTAGTGGAATTCGGTGAGACAGTTTCTTTTTACAGCGGTGCTGACGACTACGTAGCAGGTCTAAGATTTGATGTTGGAATTGAGCCTTGGTTTGACATCCCCTGGTTAGGCACACTCTCGTTAGGAGCTGCATTATCAGTCAGGCAAAATGACAGTTTTAACGGGAGAGGAGGAGTATGGACAGGTCAATTAACAGAATATAAAATAATTCACAGCGTAAACCATAACGGCAGAATTGATCTTGGGTTTAGCGCATTTCTTACAAGAACTTTTACACCGGGAAATCTTATCAGGGTAGGAGTTATGGCTAACCTGCCAATCGGCGGTGATCGATTCAACTGGTACAGCGACAATCTTACCGGTTTGGGTCCGGCAGATGTTCCCTTTTTCTCAAGAGAAAGAGCGGAAGCATTTAGAAAAGGGAATATCATTATAGCAGTTCCCATAATAATAGAACTAAATCTTTAGGAGGATGAAAATGAAAAATAAAATTTGGAAAACCGGCCTGCTTCTGGCAGCCATGATTTTAATCTTTGGTTTGTTTACTGCTTGCCCAAATGATAGCCCGGAAGAGGACATAGTAGTACCAACCGTTACAGGAGTAACAATAGAACCTGAAATGGTTATGGTTGAACGTGCTAACGCCGTACAATTGAGGGCAACAGTAGAAGGAACCAACAATCCCAGCCAAAGTGTTACTTGGTCAATCCTTAATCCCGGCATACATGGGAGTACAATGATTACACCTCAGGGGTTACTTGTAATAAATGCAGACGAACCGTTAGGCAGACTTGACGTTAGGGCAACTTCGACTGTAGACGAAAACTTTTATGGGACAAACATGGTATTGGTATTCGACCATGGTCAAATACCGGAAATAACACATATAACGATAACCGGACAAAACAATGTGGTGCAAGGGCAAGATATTTCATTCACTGCACAAGTACATGGAGATAACAATCCTCCGCAATATGTTACTTGGTCAATTCTTGAAACTACAAGACCATCTACCGTAATCACTACAGGTGGCGTACTTACCGTGTCTCCCAACGAAACACTCGAGGAACTTACAATACAGGCAGCCTCTACGCTTGTTCCGGTCATTAATCTGACAACAACAGTAACTGTTGCACCAAACGGTGAAATAAATTTGGTTGAAACTGATTGGGATTACTTACTTGAAACAGGCGGTTTCAGAGTAAGTATTAATACTGCCAACCAGTTTCAGGAAATGCTCGGTTTTGGCGCTTCCGACGCTTGGTCGGGGAACTTTTTGGGTCAATGGGGGCATCCAACTCCTTTCCATGGAATTGGCGTTACCGTACCCCTTAACCATAGCCCTCCTGCCGGCTGGGGAGCAGCAGAAGTTGAAGCGATAAAACAACAAATGGCAGACTGGCTTTTTAGTCAGGATTTTTATGAAGATGGTAATCCACGAGGGGTTGGGCTTTCCGAATGGAGAGTTTACCTTGGTGCAGGCAGCTTAGATCAGAGGTTAAGGGGCAGAGACTCAAGGATAGGTAATATAAACCTTAATAATTTTGCCAACAATATCGGAGAATGGGAGCGTAACGCAGAAAGTTTCTTCCGTGATATTGATAATCCATGGTTAGGTCATACCGGCTGGGCAAGACCCGCAGAAAACCCTACAATGGATCTCTGCTTTGACACAAAACAAATTGGTACGCAGTTCTGGATGAGAGAAGCCAGAAAAAGAGGCGTTGAAATGCTTGTAGGTTTTATGAAAAGCGCACCGGTACCTTTTACCATTAATGGTTTTGCGAACAATTCATTAAATGGTAATCTGAATTTTCAAACCGGCAGATATCCTATGTTAAACAACACCGGGAACATACATGAAAATCATTTTGCGTCTTTTGGAGAATACATGGCTAATGTAGCAAACCATTTTGCTGCAATAACCGTTCCAAACACTCGTTATAACGACAGATTCCCTGACAGAGCAGCAAATGCCCGAGAACTTACCATGCGTCTGAATTATCTTTCACCGATCAACGAACCTCAATGGGAATGGAATGAAGACAAGCAGGAAGGGTCAAGAACCTCCAACGCAAATATAGCAAGAGTTGTCAGAGCACTTGATACGGCAATTATGGACTCAAGCCGACCCAATATAGGCAACCCAAGAAACCCCACAGGAAACCAAAACCATCTTGACACCCAGATACTTATAACAGAATCAGCTCAGTGGGACTTCCTTTCCGGCGGCGATCCCGGCAATATACGCGACCAGATCCAGACGTTTTTTAACCCAGCTGATCCTCAAGGGAATTTTGTAGGTGACCTCCCTACAATGCAGCCGCGAAAAATCGCAGGGCATACCTACTTTACTCACCCGAACGACGCTGTAGCTGTATCTATTCGCGCGGCTGTTGCAGCAAGAGCTAATCAGTTTCCAGGACCTGACGGTCCCATACAAGTATGGAGTACCGAATTCTGCGGGCTTCAGGGCGGAAGTGGCCTTGCCACTCCTTCTGAATACTTCGGTATGGCACTGTTTATGAACAAACTTGCGCATCAGGATATTGTTCATGCCAACTCCAGAACATTCTCTTTCTGGACAGCTTTCGACATGGAAAGGGGCGGTCAAGCAAGGTACTCCTTAATCGCATACGCACCGGGGGAAGCTGTTTTCCGTCATGACGCTAACGTAGATCATCCAATTACAAGACCCGGCGCAGCAAGAACCCAGGCTACTCTTTGGGCGCTTGGTCACTACAGCCTTTTTGTCCGACCTGGTTTTACTCGTGTTGAAGTTTTAGCACCGGGTATGCCTGCAGACCGCAGACTCAATCACCATCCCGGCAGTGACTACGTAACTCGCCCAATGGCGACAGCATACGTTTCTCCTCCGGGTTTTAGAGACTTCGTAACAGGCAGAGAGGTTAATCGTGTCGTAGTTGTGTATACCAATATGTCAACTCGCAGTTTTAATCTTGCCGGTGAAATCGACAATGGCACTAAGATACCGTACAATGTCCGTGTTTTTTTGACCCATGCCGGCAATGTTAACGGCGGCATCTCCACAGCTCCCAGCAACCAGACAGGTCTTAGGGGGATGGAGCTCCAGCCAAATGATCATGGGATATTCCACATCCCGGCACGTTCCATGGTTACCGTAGTGTATGATTTTCCGGTAGATTGAAAAAATGAATAAGTACCAATGCAAAACTGCGAACCTCCGGTTGCGAACCTCCAGTTCGGGTTAGTTTTGCATTGGCAGTAACGGGGCTGAAATGCCCCGTTTTTTTTGTTATTATATTTTGTTGTCAAAGGAAAATGCGAATGAAAAAATTGTCATTTTTATTTTTTTTAATTGTTTTTATCTTGTCTTCTTCAGGCTGTTCACGCTCTGAAAATTTTAAAAATATTAATTTTTCCGAAGTTGTAATAATTGAAGGTGTTTATCAAGAAGAATTATTTAGCAGAATTAGTATGTGGGTTAGGTTTACTTTCAGAAGATCGCTTTCTTACATTCTTCATGGCAATGCTGACGAGGGAATAATAAAATTAAGATATGTTTACAGAACACTTATAGAAAGGAACACAACTGATATAATATCAATTATTACATTGGAAGTAAGAGATGAAGAATATACAATTACATTCAGCGATGCTTCTTTTCAGGTGTATGACGATGAAGGTCTGCCTTACGGAGAAGAAACAAGCCTTCCTTCACAAGATATAGCCGATATGCTTATCTTTCAATGGAAAAGCCTTGCTGATGATTTGAAACAAGTTGTTCTCCGCTTTCCATCTGAATAACCAACAAAGGAGTTTAATCTATGATGATAAATAAGAAGAATTTTTGGCTTTACCTAATCTTAATAGCCGTCATGTGTTTGTTCGCTTCTTGCCCTGACGGAGAAATTGAAGAAAAAAACATTCTATCTGTTATGCCTGAAATTAACCCAACTACGGTATCTAAAACCGATAATCCACAGCAAGAAGTGCGTTTTACCATAGTTGGGGATTTACCTGCAGAAGGAGCTTTTTTTAGAGTATATGCCAGCCTGTTTGCTCCAACTGAACACGGGACAGTTATCGCCGTATTGGAAGACAATTATTTGGTACTTAAAGCAAATAACGGTGTTCCGGCGAGTACCTTTTTTGTTACCGTTACCGAGCCGGGTAAAACGGCAAGCACACGGACTGCTCTGACTGTTTTAGATGTTCCGATAGGGAATGTCATACGCCTGCTCGGAGACAGCATCGTAGTACTTGCCGGGCAAACAGCGCAGCCTCCTGCAAAGCATATACCGCAAGAAATCGATGTCAATACTCAAGCATGGAGTTCCAGTGATCCATTCGTGGCGGCTGTTGATCCGGCTACCGGTGAAATAAGTGCAGTATCCGGAGGAAGAGCAAAGATTCTTCTTACGGTAAACGACCAATATTTTGCATCTCGTGACATTATCGTGGTAACAACCTCAACTTTACCGGTTTTGCGCCTTTCTATACTCCCATGGACTAACGACTCTCAGTCAAATGCTAACCAAGATATGCTTAACAGAAATAACTGGAGAAGTACATCTGTTTCTTTGAGCAACACCGGTAATCCGGAGTGGGATTTTACCAGAACAGACGGGCAGGCTCGTGGGCGAGGAAATTCAACTTGGAATAATATGGGGCTTAAACGTCCGTTTAATTTCAGATTTCCCAATAGCGCATGGCAATCCATACTCGGGAGCGGCGAGGTCGGACGGAGCTGGAGAGTGGTCGCTAACACAATTGACTTTTCTCACTTTAGAAACTTTTCAGCATATTTTCTTGGCTCGCAGTTAAGTTTTGACTGGACTGTTAACGCATGGTTTGCTCATGTATATTTTGATAACAACAGATATTGGGGAGTCTATTCAATTCATGACGAATTACGTGATGCCAGTGAGGGACGCCTTAATCTGAACGTCAATATGGAAAACCCTTCACAGAGCGAGTTTTTATTGGAGTGGGACAGGCACCCAGCCGGCTCCGCTGTCAGGTTTCACGTTTCCAATAATAGGGATCCGTTTGGCAGGGGAAATATCCCTTTTAATATTGATATCCCCGATCTCGAAGACATTCCGAATTGGAACACCCATCCTCATTTTATCTGGGTAAGAGATTTTGTAACAAGTGTGAATACTGCCATAACAAGCAGGAACTTTGCCGAAATATCTAACCTGATTGATCTTCCCACATTTGTTGATATGTATCTGGTAAACGAGCTTTTCAAAAATCGTGATGTGGGCTTTTCGAGTATGTTCTTCCAGGTTAGGCAAACACCTGCCGGCCCCCGAATGGTTGGGGGACCTATTTGGGACTTTGACCAGACTTCCGGCGGTGTTGTAGACAATCAATACACCGGTTATTCGCCCACAGACGGACCTAATAACGGAGCTTGGGCAGCATGGGACAATCCGTGGTTTAGAGACCTTATGGAGGTTCCGGAATTCAGACAGATGGTTGTAGATCGCTGGAAAGAAATACGGGATAATCAGGTTGAATCCATGATTCGGCAAATCAGACCGTTGGCAGCCTTTTATCAGAATTGTTTTAACCGCAACTTTGCCCAAGGCGGACAGAACGCCGCTGACCGCCATTCATGGACAGCTATGGCAAATGGAGCCAACATATTCCGTCAACCGCAAACAATCAGAAACCTTCGCACTCATACAGAGCAGGTTGACAACCTTGTAAACTGGTTTGAGCAACGCAGAATCTGGATGGATGATTTCTTGCAGTAAAAAACAAAAATTATTAGGGTTTGTCCAAGAAAATACTTGGACAAACCCCTTTTTTTATTTCTTAATTTCCGTTCAAAATTGCCAATGTTGCAGGAATATCCAAAGTCGCTATCTGGTCTTCGGATATTGCACCACTGTAAATCCTGAAATCAGCGAAGAAGGTTCTTGGCACAAAATTGTCGTTATTAAAACAGGGGCGGCCAATTCGGTTAAACGTCAGGCTGCCCATTTCTGTTGTTCTATGGGGAATCACTCCGGTTTCTTCAGGAATACCGTTAATGTAAATAGTTGCGAATTCTCCGCTCTGCCGAACCATTACGTGAATCCATTGTTGCCTTGGCAAATGCATACCGGTACGCACAAATCTTTCTCCTAACGGGTTGCCAGCTCCCGCCCAGCCGCTTCTGGAAATTGTGTGCTGGGTATCAGTTGCCCTAAACCAAATTACAGGCTCCGTGCCTCCCGCATGGCTCGCTCCTGAGAATGACCAAAGGAACCTGCCAGCACCGGTCCAATTTGAAGGTTGATCAATGTATACAAAAGAAGCGATGGTAAAATCATCCTGCGAAGTAATAAGGGAGCCCGCTGCTGAACCCATATCGATCCATGCAGGAGAGTCACCTCCGCCGGTTCCGCCTTGCCCTGCTCCGGGATTAGTTCCGGTGTCAGTTCCGGTATGAAAAGTACCTATTCCGTTATGGATTCCCAAACCGGATTCCGGAGAAGCAGTTCTCATTATAACCCCGTTATGAGTACCGGGATTTGCTCTATTGGTAATACTGTCTGCGGTATCGCCGTCACCAGCGTTGAATGTAAAATGCAATGTCAACGGAGCAGGATCAGTTACCACCGGGGGTGTCAAAATTCCCGGCCACGCCTGATAATTCTGCAAATGATAAAATTCTTCCTGTGTAATAGGAATTATTGAGCCGTGTCGAGGATTAAAGCCGGTCGTTCCTAATATCCCGCGTGTACTCCAATTAACAAGATCGGTACTTGTTCTAACCCCCCATGCGGGAGCTGCTGTACGACTGTACATATCATAGGCAAGTACGAAGGTGTCGGTACCAAAAAGCCTGAACACCTGAGCTCCTTCTACAGATTCGGTTTCCATGCAAACATGGTCGGCTACCCATTCCCAGCCTGTATGCAGATCCCGTGATCGTGCTAATGACATACGGCTTTGAGGTCCGGGTATTCCGGGTTGGCTTCCCTCGTTTTTGTAGATCATATGGTAATACCCGCCAAGATTAGTGATGTTTCCATCAATCGTACTTCGTCCATGCGGATGTATAAACAAACGTTGTGGCAATTCAACAAGATCGGTAAAATCTTCATTTGCATATGTAAAATATATTCTATGCGGAGTCCACCCTACCCTGGCATGAGAATAAAAAATCATATATCTACCGGTTCTGCGATCAAAATTAACTTCAGGAGCCCAGGCTGTATAAATATCACCGAACTCCGCTGGCCATTTTTCAGCTATATTAATTGCGCTATGTGTCCAATCTGTAAGATTTGCTGATCTGGATAAAATAATACCACGATTTGAGTTCCAGCCGAGTGAAGACCGCATATCGGTATTGACCATTAAAAAACCCCCTTCATGGCTGCGAATAATAAAGGGATCACGCATACCGCCGGCAGAGGCAACCTCTTCGGCAAGAATGACCGGTCTGTTTCTGTTCAGGGTAGTAAAGTTAAGCCCGTCCCTGCCTATGGCAAAACGCACTTGTTCCCCAGCAGGGGCGTCTCCGGTAAAATATGCCATTAAGTAGCCGTAGAACTCATATTCTTGGGCAGTTATTTCAAACGATTTGGTATCGCTGGCAGAACCTTTTTGAATTGTTGCAGTCAAATTGAATGTAAACACACCTGTTACGGTATCTCGTATTCTGACTCTCTTTGTTCCGGCAGCAATTCCATCAACGATAGGGTAATTGGCATTGTCGCTTACCCATGTTATATTAGAACCTCTGGCACCTGTCGTAGGCAGCATTATTTCGTGATAAAAATAACTTAACCAAGTGTCTATTTGCAAATCCGCCGTATCCTGTTCAACTATATAGTCCAGGTCAGCTACTACTACAACGGCAACAATAGTGCTCGTTACGGATTGCACCCGAACCCCGGAAACAGAGTTATCGGTATTGGTGACAACGACATAATAGAAGGTCGTGCCTAGAGTATCAGTAGGCGGCGTGAATGTACTGTTGGTCGCTGAGTTAATCGCAACAGCACCTGTAGTACTGCTTCCGCTATTACTGAACCATTGGTAAGAAAGAATACCGCCGCCTTCTACAACTGCAGTTACAGACAAGGGAGCAGCAACTTCGCCCAAAATGACTTCATCTCCAACAGGCTGGACGGTTATTTCTGGTACGGCGGCATTTTCAAGCCCTGGTTCTTCGTCAGCTCCGTTGCAAGCTGCTGCAAACAGCAGCACTAACACAGCAAAAAACAAAATTTTCTTCATAAATACAACTCCTCGAATAATATAGATTATTATACTTTAATTTTAACCCTACTGTTTTGAATCTCAAAAGTTACTAAAGTACTGCTTTTTTAAAATATTTTACATTCAGCCTGTTTTAATATTTTCTATAAAAACGGTACTTTTGTAACTTGTATTTATTTAGGTTTAAGCATATATACTATTGTTATTGTAATTTAATGAGGAGAAAAATATGAATCAAAGATCATTTTTCGGCAGGGTATTTTTTAAGAATATCTTGGTATTTGCGTTAATAATCGCATTTTCAGCACTGTCTGCCTCTTGCCGCCGTGACGAAACAGATCCTAATACACTAACAATTTGGTGCTGGGATCCCAATTTTAATGTATTAGCTGTAAATGTAGCGGCAGAAATCTTCAGAAGAGACAACCCTGATGTAGTTATCAATGTGGTTGAAACCGCTTGGGAAGAAATTCAATTAAGGTTAAATACAGCTCTTTCAGCCAGCAGACCAAGAGGTCTTCCGGATATTATCCTGATACAGGATAATGCCATACAAAAAAACGTTGCAACTTTCCCAAATGCTTTTGTATCCTTGGATGGAAAAATTGATTTAAGCCAATTTGCCCACTTTAAGGTAGACGCAGGTACAATTAACGGAAGAAGCTATAGTGTTCCTTTTGATAACGGCGCAAGTGCAACATTTCTAAGACGTGATATTGTTGAACAAGCCGGGCTTCAGGTAAGTGATTTTGATTATATTACATGGGATCGCTTTATTGAACTAGCTATAATTGTTAGAGAAAGAACCGGCTTCCCAATGCTTTCTGCAGTAGGAAATGAAAATGATTTGGTTCCTCTAATGCTACAAAGCGCAGGAACATGGTTTTTTGATGAGCAAGGTAATGTTTATATCGCAAATAATGAAGTCCTCAGGGAAGCAGTCCGGATTTACAAAGAACTGATAGACAATGGGCTTCTTTTACTGGTTTCTGACTGGACTGCTTACATTGCCAGCTTAAATACCGGAAGTGTTGCAGCAACAGTAAACGGCTGCTGGATAGTCGGCTCAATTTCTGCAGAACACTCTCAATCAGGTAATTGGGCTGTGGTCAGCACCCCAAGGCTAAATATTCCCGGAGGCACTAATTATTCCAGCGTGGGAGGTTCAAGCTGGATGATTCTTGCCAGCTCAAGAAATATTGACTTAGCAGTGGATTTTCTGAATACAACCTTTGCGGGCAGTATTGAGCTATACGAAACAATATTACCTTCTTCGGGAGCTATTGGTACATGGCTTCCTGCTGCCGATTCTCCTGTTTACAATGAACCAAATGAATTTTTTGGAGGACAGGAAATATATCAGTATATTATCGGTTTTGCTGAAAGAGTCCCTCGAATCCAGTTCGGTATGTTCAATTATGAAGCCCGTAATTTTGTAGCCCAGGCGCTTATAGAAATTACCAGAGGAGCTTCAATCGATGCAGCTCTTGAAAGAGCGCAAAGAAACACAGAATTTATTATAAATCACTAAATTACATGAGGTTTTCCGATAACTAACCCGAACCGGAAATTCGAAGTTTTGGGAAAACCTCACAAATCAGTTATATAATTGAGCCTGTCCCAAAAACTGAAGTTTTAGGACAGCCTGAATTACAATACAATAATGGAAAGGGAAAACATGAAGCATTTAAGCATGGAGAAAAAACGTAGTTTATGGGGTTGGTTTTTTATCCTCCCAGCCGCTACATTAATTTTTATTTTTTCTTTCTACCCCATGATAAATACTTTTATCCTTTCTTTACAGTCCGGTATTGGTAATAACTTGCACTTTACCGGCATCAGAAATTACTACCGGTTATTCCAAGATGCCACTTTTTTAAGATCTGTTGCAAATGTATTTACTTATCTGATTATTCAGGTTCCTATCATGCTCTTTTTAGCATTGATTCTTTCATCCATTCTGAATAATCCACGCCTGAAATTTAAAGGACTTTTCAGGACTTTGGTTTTTCTGCCCTGTGCAACCGCACTTGTTTCATCCGCAATGGTATTCAGATCTTTTTTTGCTTTAGACGGAATTGTAAATATTGCATTATTAAATATAGGTCTTATTTCAAATCCAATAAGCTGGTTAAGCCATCCGATATGGGCAAAAGTAATTATAATTCTTGTTATAACCTGGCGATGGACAGGTTTTAATACTATTTTTTATCTGGCTGGTTTACAAAACATCGATCATTCTATTTACGAATCGGCAAAGATAGATGGTGCTTCACCTACACAAATATTTTTTAAAATAACTCTTCCTCTGCTCAGACCCGTAATACTCTTGACTGCAATAATGTCAACAAATGGTACTTTACAGCTTTTCGACGAAGTAGTACAATTGACAGGCGGTGGTCCGGGGAATGCAACAATCACTATAACACAGTATATCTTCAATTTGTCTTTTGTATTCAGTCCGCAATTTGGTTACGCAGCGGCAGTCTCCTATGCTATATTGGTTATTGTCGCAATTTTATCTATTATTCAGATGAAAATCGGAGATCAAAAATGAAAAAGCGAAGATATGTTGGCTCAAGTTTAATGTATACATTTTTGATAATTGTCTGCCTCTTTTCCAGTATTCCGTTTTTTTGGATGATTATAGCGGCAACCAACAGTAGCATTGACATAATCAGAGGTCAGATAACTCTAGGAACACATTTATTTGAAAACTTTAGAATATTATTCAGTACTGTAAATGTGGGAAATGCTTTTTGGAATTCCCTTAGAAATACAGCGGTAATTACAATTGCAAGCCTTTTTATTTGCTCAATGGCGGGGTACGGTTTTCAAACTTACAGAGATAAAAAGAAAGACAGATTTATGACAATTTTGCTTCTTTCAATGATGGTTCCTTTTGCCTCAATAATGATTCCGCTTTTCAGAATGTTTAGTACATTCAATTTACTTGACTCAACATTGGGGTTTGTCCTTCCAACTGTATCAACAGCTTTCCTTATATTCTTTTTCAGACAAAGCAGTATGTCTTTTCCCTATGAAATTGTCCAGTCTGCCAGGCTTGACGGGGTTGGTGAATTTGGAATATATTACAGGATATATCTTCCGGTTATGTTTCCAACAATTGTTGCAGGCGGAATCGTGACATTTATGAACAATTGGAACAGTTATCTCTGGCCGCTTGTTATCATGCAGAGAGCAGAAAGCAGAACAATGACTTTAATGCTTGCAACTCTAACATCGGGGTATACTATAAATTACGGTATTCTTATGCTTGCCGTAACCCTTACTACACTGCCGACTGTAATACTTTTTTCGTGTCTGCAAAAATATTTTATTGCAGGAGTTTTGGGAGCGGTTAAATGAAATGGTAAAAAAGTTGTTTACTGTAAATAAAATATTCCCATTATCATTAGCAACATTATTAATTACTGTTGCTATTTTTTTATTCATTTATAATTATACCTCCCCCACACTCCACATTTTTGACAGCAATGAATATGACAATGAATTCTTGTTTAAACTAAATTTTTTCATAAATATTACCATATTTTTTATATCATTATTTATATGCATAATTTTCAATAATTTCTTCAGCCGCCTTTTCTGCGTTATTTTTAGTTTTACTTCATGTGTTTTGACTGTCTATGTATTAAATGATATTTACTCGATAAATCTACTCCTTTATATTGCCTTTATAATTGTCATAGTTTTTTCATTTACACCGGTTATCAGTACAATAATTTCTCTATCCTGTATTGCATTGTTTATTTATTTTCTTTACTATCCATCGTTTATGGGCTTGTTACCTTATGACATTTTATTCTCCCCGCATGATGCAACAAATATCATTCCTTTTGCAGTAATCCTGCTCTTTACAATGGGCAGCACAATTATAATACGGGAATTATATGATAAATACAGCCATTCGCAAAAAACCATCGAATATTTGAGCAAAACAGAAAAACAACTGTCGCAGTTTAATGTCCAACTCCAACAGCTTTCAAGAAAAAGAAATGAAACTATATTAAGAAACGAACGTCTCAAACTTACCAGAGATCTTCATGATACATGTGGTTATGCATTTACAAATATTATTTTATTAAGTGATGCGGCAATAAGCAATAATAAGGTGGATACTGATGATGTACAAGAATTATATTCTAAAATAAGAAATCTTGCTGCGAGGGGACTTCAGGAAACCAGAGAAATACTCCATCTTATTAGAAAAAAACAAAAACTATATACTAATACAACAGATATTGTATTAGAAGCAAAATCGTTATTCGAAGATGTTACAGGCATAAAGGTTGAAATTACATGGGGTAATATTACCAATAACTACAGTCATGATATAAACAAAATTATTGTCAGCATTATTCAGGAAGCATTTACCAATTCAATAAAGCATGGACAAGCTTCCTTTATCAAGATAAATTTTAATGAAACTTACGAGAAATTATTCATGTCTATTTCCGATAACGGGATAGGTTCAAGACAAATAGAAAAAGGAATAGGGATAACAGGTATGGAAGAGCGTCTTAATATTGTCAATGGTAAATTACACATATCGGAATTATCTGAAGGTGGATTTCATCTCACAGTTGTTATACCAATACAATAAAGGAAAATTTCATGGATAAACAAAAACTAAAAGTACTTTTGGCAGATGATCAAGAGATGATAACTAAAAGCTTATCTACCTATCTTAAAAATTACACTGATGACATTCACATTGTCGGAGTTGCCGCAAATGGCATAGAAGCGGTTGAACTGATGCAAGAGCACAATCCGGACATTATCCTGATGGATGTGTTGATGCCGAAATTGAATGGAATAGAAGCTGTAGCTGCAATAAAAGCAAAAAATACAAATGTCAAAATTATTATGCTTTCTACCTACGATGATGACGAATATGTACGATCTTCCATCCTTGCTGGAGCTTCAGGTTATCTGATGAAAGACACTTCTCCTACAGAACTTATCAGCGCCATCAGAGCATTAAAAAATAACAATATTATACAGATATCGCCTGATCTAGTACGAAATATGGTTCAAAATAAATTTAAACATGAAGAAAAAAACGAAAAATCAAATATCGAAGAAAACGCTCTTTATAAAAATTTGCCCGAATTAAAACATTTAAGCAATCGTGAAAAAGAAGTTTTTACACTTTTGGCTATGGGCTATGATAATGAAAAAATAGCAGAGAAATTATTTATTTCAATCCAATCCGTAAAAAACCATATAAGTATTATTTATTCAAAACTTTGTGTAAAAAATCGGTTTGAAATAATCAGATTGGCTAATAAAATTGATAACTAAGGCAATACATGACAAAAAAGCCGGTAAGACTCAACCTTTTATCCCTGTAGAAGCTACACCCTGTATAAAAAATCGCTGCAAAGAAATAAAAATAATAAGAACCGGAATAAGAGCAACTACACTGCCTGCCATAATCAGACCGAATTCCGCAGAAAACTGGGAAATAAAACTTCGCAATCCAATCTGAATGGTTTTAAGCTCAGTTCTGGTAAGGTAGATCATAGGACCTAAAAAGTCATTCCAAGTATTTACAAATGTGATTATAGCAAGTGCAGAAAGCGCTGGCTTGGAAAGGGGCAGCATAATTCTTATCCATATACCATATTCAGACATTCCGTCAATTCGCGCAGCTTCTCGAAGTTCTCCGGGAATACTGTCGTAAAATTGTTTCATCATAAAAACCCCAAATGCCGAAAAAGCCTGCAGGCAAATAATCGCAAGATGAGTATTATGAAGACCAAATGAGCTAAACATTATAAACTGGGGAACCATGTAAGCCTGCCATGGTACGGCTATTGTAGCTATATAAGCAAGAAATAAAGTCCGTCGCATGGGGAAGTGCAGTTTGGAAAATGCATAAGCGGCGAAACTTGATGTCATCAATTGAAGAAAAGTGACTATTACAGAAAGTTTTGCAGTATTCCATATATAAGTGGCCAGAGGGATCATTTCCCAAATCTCGGAATAATTTTCCCATCTTGGGTTTTCTGGTATCCATTGAATAGGAAAAGTAAATACATCCTGATTAAGTTTCAGGGATGACGAAAGCATCCAAGCAAAAGGAATAAGCATAAAAAAAGCGGTGACAATAAGAAAAAGATATATTAAAGCTCTTTTTATGCCATATTTAAAATAATAATTCTGTAAAAAAAAATTTTTTGCGGTAATCATATTAAATCTCTCACTTACTGTTCATTGATTTTTCAAAACGGAACTGGACTAAGGTAATTCCTACAACTAGTACAAAAAGTACCATAGCAATAGCACTGGAATAACCAAATTCCAAAAAACGAAAAGCTGTATTGAATATTTCATAGACCAGAACTCGGGTGGCATCGGTAAGCTGGTTATCTCCGCCGGCAAAAATATTTATAAAAATATCGTAAACCCTAAACGATGTAATAATGAGCATCATCATGATAAAAAATGTTGTAGGCGATATCTGCGGAATAGTAACATTTCTGAATTTTTGCCAACTATTTGCTCCATCAAGATCTGCTGCTTCATAAAGCTCTTCGTTAACCCCTTGAAGACCAGCCAAATAAATCACCATGTAATAACCCATATTTTTCCAAACACTGAAAAAGATTACTGTAGGGAGCGCCCAGTGCCTGTCTGCAGCCCATTGAGGGAGCTGCTCAACGGGCAAGCCAGTAATGTAAGAAAGCAAATTGTTCACCGGACCAAAAAAGGGGTTGAATATAAAATTCCACACCACTGCTACCGCTACCAACGATGCTACAAATGGGAAAAAATAAACTGTTCTAAAAAAATTACGAGCTTTTATTTTTTTGTTTAATAGAATTGCAAGAAAAAGTGCAGTCCCCATAGTAAGGGGTACTACGCCTGCAGTGTAAATAGTGGTATTCAACAGAGCTCGCCAAAAATTGTTATCATTTACCAATCGTACAAAATTATCCAATCCCAAGAAACGTATGGGGTTTGCCCCATCCCAGTATAAAAAAGATAGTATTAGAGAAAATACCAAGGGAACCAAAGTAAAAACAGCAAACCCAATAAAATTAGGCGCAAGGAAACTATAAGCAACAATTGCTTCTTTTGTACTCTTCTTCATTATAGTTGATTATGAGTTCTTATCTTGCCAGAATTCTGCCAACTCGTTCGTTCATCTGCCTTATTCCGTTTTCTACACTGATATTTCTGGTCATAATTGCATCATGAGCTTCGTTGAGAATTATTTCAATTTCCGCACTTCTTTCATGAAGAGGCATTTCCAGAAAGGTTCTGTATACATTCAAAGCTTCTCTGCTATTGACATCTGGGGGAAATCCCGGCATAGAAGCAATTTTATCAATAACCTCATCGTTCAGAAGAGCCGGAATCGTACCAGTTTGTGCGAGAATTAAAGCACCCTCCAGACCGGAAACAAACCTTACAAAATCCAGAGCCTCTTCCCTATGCCTTGAGTTACGATTAACTCCAATGCCGGTTATAGTTCCCAAAGTAGTTCCGGCAGGTACACCTTCCGGACGAGGATATTTAACCATTCCCCAGTTTCTAGATCTTTCTGCCTGACCTAAAGCAACTCTTTCCATTTGCATTCCAATAAACCAAGTACCCATATTCATCATAGCAACCTGACCATTAAAGAAAACTCCTGAATAATGAATACCGGAAGTTCTGAGCAAAGCGTACGGCATGACAATTCCATCGTCCTGTTTTCTAAGCACTCTTTCGTAATGAGGTCGCAGAAAGTCGTAATTACCATCTACCATGGTATGCATTCCGTCTAAAATCCCAAATAGCTGAACCGTACTGCGCCATGTATGGTAATGGGCACCAAAAATTCTGCTTGCTCCACTGCCGGAAGTAACCAACCGAGCTAGAGCCTCAAATTCATCCAGAGTCATATCATTGGTAGGATAAGGAACCCCCGCAGCATCAAAAATATCTTTGTTGAAAAAAACAAGCCAGAAATCGCTGCGGAATGGCAGGGCAAAAACTTCACCATCAACCATCAGTTGTTCCACTATACCACCATAAAGTTCAATATCGATATTTTCTTCTTCAATAAAAGAATTCAGAGGCAACAAACGATTCTGCCGTATAAGATTTGCATAACCTGGAATGTCCTTAATGGTAAGTATATCCAAATTAGCACCTCCTGCGAGCTGCGTCATAAGGACGGTTGAAAAATCTGCACTACCAAGATCAACCGGTACGATTCTTACACCAGGGTTCTTTTCTTGATAAGCCTCTATAATGGCAGTGTAATAAACCGTCAAACGATAATCCCACATAGCCCAATATAGGTTGATTCTTCCGTATCGATCGACAGAAGGTCTTCTTTGACAGCTAGGTAAAAAAACTAAAAAACACACAAGTAATACAGCAACAGCAATAATCCGCAAATTCTTCATTTAACTCTCCTTAAAAACATTCGTAATCATATGAAATCAAGTATGCAAACAAAACACTTATAATTCTAAATATTCTATATTATTAAGTATAGAATCAAAAAGTTACAAAAGTACTGTTTTTAAATTGACACCTACATTTCTGCCTTTCCTTGGTAGAATCAATTTGACAATTCATGTATAATAACTCATGCGAGATGACATTAAAGCCGTTGCTTTTGATCTTGATGGAACTTTGTACCCAAACCGGCAGGTAAATTTCAGGTTAATACCCTTTGCATTGAAGGAATTTGCGTTGTTGTCCGCTTTTGGAAAAGCCAGAAGAATAATCCGGCAAAACCAAAGAGAGAATATCCTTCCTCAAGGCGATTTTTACGAATATCAAGCGGAAATAACCGCTAAAATATTGGGTGTTAATCCTCAGCAAATGAAAGAAAAAATTGACCGATTGATATACAGGGGATGGGAACCTCTTTTTAAGAAAGTAAAACTTTTTAGAGGAATGCACGAAACGCTTGAGGCCTTAAATAAGGCAGGCTGCAAATTAGGGCTTTTGTCGGATTTTCCCCCAGAGGCAAAATTGGAAAATCTTGGGCTTAACAAATACTGGGACACTGTGCAATGCTCAGAAAGGTGCGGTGCGCTTAAACCTCATCCGGAGTCTTTTCTAAGGCTTGCCGAGGCTTTGGCGCTGCCGCCTGAGAACATTTTGTATGTGGGAAACAGCCATGCCTACGATGTGACGGGTGCGGCGAGTATTGGAATGAAAACAGCATGGCTAAAACCACTTTTTAAGGGCGGAAATAAAAAGTCTCCAAAACCTGATTTTTCTTTCAATAACTATCGCCAATTTAATAATTTTATGTTAAATTAAGAAGATATAAAAAGTATTATTCGGGGAGGGTTAATAATACTAATGTTTACAATTGGAAATATTATAACACTTGCTTTAGTCGTCTGTTTTCTCATTGCCTATCGGATGACGGATAAAAACTACCGTTCTCTTGATAAGATAAAAAAGTTCGCGGACAAATGCAGAGATGATCTCGCTGTTTTCGTAGAAGAAAAAAGTATGGCGGTAAAAAATTTCGGCATTGATTTAGAGATCGAAAGAAAAGCCGCAGCTCAGTTAATGAAAAAATTAACCGACGAAGAGATTGCCAGAAAATCAGAAGCTTTAGCAAGAATAGACGGGCACATCAAAGCTTTTGAGGCTTCTCTTGAAGAGCTTTTTGGAATGACAGATCGAGTGCAGGAAAACCTCAGCCGTATCAGAGATGAATCCGCTTTTGTAGAAAATACAAACAAACGTGTTACAGAAACCAAAGAAAAATTTGAACAAATAGAAAAAGCGCTTGAAGCGGCAGCAAGAAATCTAAAAGATACCGAAGAATATCTTGGGAAAAAGAATGCCGAGCGACTGGAACAAACAGCAGAAGAAGTGTTGGCATCCGCAAAATCATATTTATCTGATTTTGAAGCTACAGCTCAGGTAATCGAACGCAAAGTCGAAGAACACCGAGGGGCGATAACAAAAGCGGAGCGTGAACGAGAAACTGTTTTAAATCAAGACATGGAACAGATAAAAAAGTTTGCGAAGGACATTTTGGAGAGCGCCGGAAAACGTGCTGACAAACTGGAAGATGCTGCTTTAGTAAAGTTGCGAGAAGCTGCCCATGGAAGAGTAAATCAAATAAAAACTTTTTTTGAAGAAAAAATAAAAACCACACAAGATACGCTTAAGGCAGAACAGGGAACGATAAACGATAAAATAAAAACTGTTCATGATAAATGCAGCGCAGAAATATCCGATATCAGCACAAAGTACAAAAACACATATCATCAATGGGTAAAAGAATCCACAGAGCTGGACACTATGGCAAAAAAACAAAGAGAAGATATAACTTCGTCTCTTGCCGAGTTTAAAAAAACAGCGGAAAAACAACACAAGGATTTGGAAACAACCATAACAAATACAAAAAACGAATTAAACAAATCAATTGTTGATCTGTGCTCAAGTTCGCAGACCGCTGTAAAACAACAACAGGATGAACTTGCTTTAACTATCAGCTACTTAAAAGAAAACACCGAAACAGCGGTTAAATCACAACAAACAGAGCTTTCATCGACTCTTAAAAAAATAAAAGAAAATACGGAAACTGCCGCAAACTCACAGCAAGCCGAACTTGGATCTACGCTGCAAAAAATCAAACAAGACTCACAAACGGCTGTCCTTGAGCAAAAAAACGAAATTGATTTTATGCTCAAGGAATTAAAAGAAAAATCAAATACCGCATATACAAATCAGCTTGACGATTTAAATAATGCTCTTGGCAAACAGACGGAAGAATGGAAATCTATTTGCGCAAATACAGAGCAAAATATTATTTCGGCTAACGATAAACGGATCGATGAATACAGCAAATCACACGATGAAGCTGTCAGGCAGCTTGTCAGCCTTGCAGATGATGCCGCAGCTTTGGAAACAGAACTTCGCAAATCCATGCAGGAAGTAATTGTCAGAGTAAAAAATGATTTCTCGTCATTTGAAAAAGAAGCCGGCATGAGCATGGATACTGCCGCCGCCGAGTTTGACACAAGAGCGAAAAAGCTGCATGAAGAACTTGACTCAACAAACAAAGAGCTTGACGAAATCAGACAACAGGCTCACGATAATGTTTCGGAAAAACTTGCCGTATTTGAAACCAACTTTACAGCGGAGCTGGGAAAACGTGCGTCAGAAATCGGAAGGCAAATTGCAGATTGGCAAGGCGGCATACTGGAACGCTTCACCAACAGCGAAGAAAAAATTTCGCAGGATTGGCAGAATGCGGCGCAGCGTATCAACATGGAACAGAGAAACACAATCTCCGCTATGAGCGATCAATTAACATCCGATCTTGACAGGCTTAAACAGGAAACTTCCGCATTTGAAATCGGAATCAGAGAAGAAATGCGCAGTGTTGACGAGGCACGGGTATCTTTTACAGAGCAGCTCAAACATAACTTGTCAGAAATGCGAACATCATCCGAAAACGAAGTTAAAACTCAGGTAGGACAACATCAGATCTCAATGCAGGAAGTACTGCTGCAAAAACAAAGAGAATTGGAAAAAGAACTTGAAGTTATTTCCACGCATTGCAGCAATGAATATTCCGTTCTTGAAGATACAGCCCGCAATACCCGCTTGAGTCTTGACGATTGGCAGACTGCCTATATAGCGAGAATGCGTGAAATGGACGAAAACCTCGATAAACTCGGAAGGAACTCAAGGGATATGGCCGCCGAAAATGACGAACGTTCCGCTCAATTTCGTGCAAATTTGGAAGATATACGCAAAGAGCTCAGTGTTCAGAAAAAAATCTTTGATCAGACAGAAGACCTTAACCACGGGTTGGAAAGGCGCAGGGAAGAAATCAACACAGACCTTAACCGCCTTGAACAAAGAAAAAATGAAATCGCCGAGCTTGAAAATCAATTGAACCACGTCAGGCGGCTTGGAGATGATGTAAACAACAAAATGACAAGATTCCTTTCCGAAAATCGGCGCATAGAACTTATGGAAGAAAGTTTTACCCGCTTATTAAAAACATCCGCAGCGGTTGACGATAAACTAAAATCTGTTTCATCTTCGAATGACATTCTTCAGGCAGAACAGGTTAAGATACGAAAACTGGAAGAAGCGATCAAAGACACCGAAGAAAAATACCACCGTATCGAAAAGAAAAACGAAGTTCTCGAAGAAACATCCGAAGCTATAGACCGCAACTTTAAGGCTTTGCAAAAAACCGAAGCTGCCGTTAAAAATGCAGAGAACACAATCTCATCATTGTCGGATCAATTTGAAAAGATACATACATCAATCGAAGAGCTCGCCGAGCAAAATGAAAGGGCGACAAATGCCATCGATAAAATTACAGTTCTGGACGAATCCATTGACAAGATTGAAAAACGTATCGCCGACATGAATGTCGCCCGTGAATGGGTAGCAAAAATCGAAACCAGATTAAACGAAATAAACAAAGAGGCAAAAGAACACGTTAAACTGATCAAAGGTCTTTTTGAAAGCGAAAAAGGAAAAGCGCAAGCCGGCGAAGGCGCTCCGCCGCCGCAGGTACGTGACAACATCAGAAGGCTGTACGAACAAGGCTGGAAAATCGAGGAAATTGCTAAAGCCATGAAGCGTTCGATTGGCGAAATCGAACTAACGCTGGAAATAATTACACGGCGATAATGAATAAAGAAACATGGAATACTTTCCAAAAGACAAGAGAACAATTTCGCAATTTGGTTAACGAACTTTCAGAGTCACTGCCAGGTTTAAGGGACATTCAGCAAGAATTTGTTAATAACCGCAGTGAAAACGCTGAAGAAAACTCTAACGGAAACTCTGTCTATACGGTAGAAACGCCGGTTGTATACAACACAGCGTTAGACGATATAACAATAAACGATGAGATCAAGCTGATTTTAGTCGCAGACAATCCCGGGCGCAGAGAACAGCTTGCAGAAAACAGACGTTATCTTGTCGGGCCGTCGGGGAAAATCGCTCAAAAATTTTTCCGTGATAATCCGTCTTTGGGAATTGATTTTCAAAAAAACGTGATTATTCTTAACAAAACGCCGATTCACACTCCACGTACTGCGGATTTGCGTAAACTTTGCCGAGTCAACAATGAGCAAAAGACAAAGAACCATCAAATCTTAGGTTTGGAACAATTGTCTGAAGTTTTAAAAGATTCGCAAAAGACTATGGCAGAATTGTTATTTAAATTTCATGAAGCGTTTGGCTGCCCAGTATGGATAATCGGGTATTCAGAGATGCGCAACAAAGGAATTTTTGAAGTTTATACGGAAAGCCTAAAACAAATATATACAGTTAATAAAAATTTATATAAACATATTTACCTTTACCGCCATTTTTCCATGAACCAATTTACAATTGATCTGAATAAGCAGGCGTTGCCGGAAGAAACCACCGCAAAAAGCCTGAAACGGATTGGAACGGCTTATAAACAGCGGATACTCGGATTGTAGGCTCGGTGTTTTGCACCCAATGTTTTAAAAACGCACTTTTAAAACCCCAGAATATTGCAAAGTTTTAAAAGTGTACTTTTAAAACTCAGCGAAATTTGCAAGTTTTTAAAATGCACTTTGTTTTGTTGACATAAAAAAAACTATTCTGTATAATAAAAATATGGCAAATTTGAACTTTATTGACAGGGAAGATTATCTAAATACTCTTGTATCATTTAAAGATAAAGGGGTTATAAAAGTCATTACCGGGATTAGGCGCTGCGGAAAATCCACTTTACTTTTAAAAATTTTTACAGAATGGTTGAAGAAAAACGGAGTATCCAACGAACAAATTATTGCTATAGACCTTGAATTAAAAACAAATTCTCATTTGTGTGACGAACAAGAGCTATATCGTTATATAAAGTCCAAAATTGTTAAAAATAGCCCAAATTATGTCTTAATCGATGAAGTCCAAAATTGTGCTGGATTTCAAAAAGCGATAGCAAGCTTACATAAAGAAGGGATCGATGTTTACATCACAGGCTCAAATGCCTTTATTTTATCTGGTGAGCTGGCAACTTTTTTAAGCGGAAGATACGTACAAATTAAGATGCTGCCTTTATCGTTTAAAGAATTTGTGAATGCGCAAAAACAAAGTCTTGAACATATATCTTTAGAAAAATTATACCAAAAATATATCCAAATTGGAAGTTTTCCGCAAGTAACAGAATTTGGTGAAAATGAAAAACTTATCGGAGAATATTTGGATGCTATTTATAATACTATTTTTAAAAAGGATATAATAGATCGAAGATCAATCGCTAACCCTGCAATGCTTGAAGATGTGATAAAATTTGTTTTTGATAATATTGGTTGTTTGCTTTCATCAAAAAAAATAAGCGACACCATGACTTCAAATGGGCGAAAGATTTCACAACCAACAATTGAAAACTATTTAACTTATCTCGAAGAAGCTTTTCTTATCTATAAAGCAAATAGGTACGACATCAAAGGTAAAGAATACCTAAAATCATTATCAAAATATTATATTGCTGATTTGGGAATGCGAAACTATCTTTTAAATTATCACGGAATGGACAAAGGGCGTATGCTCGAAAACATAATTTACCTCGAACTTTTAAAAAGAGGGTACAAAATTCACATAGGTAAAGTAGACACAAATGAAGTAGATTTCATAGCTACAAAAGGCGGTGAAATAAAATATATCCAAGTAGCAGAAACAATAAGCAGTCAGGAAACTCTAAAAAGAGAAATTTCTCCATTTAAGCAAATTAAGGACTTTCATCAGCGGATTTTAATTACACTGGATTACGATCCAAATGTATCGTATGACGGAATACTGCACATTAACGCCCTTGACTTTTTGATGAACTAGTGTTCTGTAATATTCGGTTAGCGGAATGACAAAGTGCGTTAATTCCTTATGTCATAAGGAATTAACTTATCAGGTATTGTGTCATTTGAATATTACAGAACACTAATTTTATACGCTTTACAAAAACAACAAAGTATTTGCGTTGGCTCGTTAAAAGCAAAACAAGCTTAGTATGGCGGAGACCAATTCCAAACGTCATCGCTAAAGGTATAAATTCCAGCTCCATGTATGGCGTAGGCTTCTTCAAAGCCCATTCCAAAAACATCGGTATTTTGATCCCCTGTAAATATTATTCCTTCGCCAATACTTACGCTTGTAACAGGATTGTTTGTGAATGCGGTTCTATCGATAGCTCTTACGTGGCCGGGAATGGTAACAGATGTCAGGTTATTGCCGAAAAACACCCCTTCGACAAGAACGACTATATAATTGGGAAGTGTTAAGCTGCTTATCTGGTTATGGGCAAACGCTCCTCGGCCAATCCTTGAAATGTTGTCAGGAATTACCAAAGTCTCAAGGGCATTATTCGCAAACGCCACTTCTCCAATTTCGAATACTCCAGTTCCGAAATCAATGTTGGTTATCATGTTGTCAACAAATGCTCCCGCACTAATTCTGCCGAGGGAGTTGGAAATCCTTAGGTTTGTAATTCGGTTATTTGCAAAGGCGTTTGGGTAAAGGTGTTGCACACTGTCAGGGAGTTTAAGCGTTTCAATAACATTGTCTGCAAACGCCGAGGGGCCAATAACATTTACACCGTACTGAATTGTCAAAACTTTTATGTTATTTTCCGCAAAGGCAAATTCGTCAATAAAAACAACACTACCCGGAATTTCAACATTGGTAAGTAAATTGTTGTTAAACGCATTGGATAAAATCAATTCTACAGTATTTGGAATTTCAACAGCCGTGATTCCCATATACATAAATTCTGTGGTACCAATAAACGTGACAGGAAAACCGTCTCTTTCGGATGGAATAACGAGTATGTTTTCACCAGGGATATAAACACGGTTTGCCCTATACCCAAAAAACAAGATACCGAAGACAATGGCAAATAGAATAAATACAGCAATTACTATTATCTTATAAGATTTAACAGCCACCTTCTTTCCTCCCTTGAATAAACATCCCTTGGCGCATTTCGTATTCTGTTTCTAAAGAGCCTGAGATGCTCTACAGCTAACCCGGAATAACGCGGATCATGATGAATTGCTACTAAAAAGCTTTCTTCGGCCTGCTCAATATTTCCTGTAAGGATATGCACAACCCCTGCAACATGGCTGAGCCATGCGTCATTTTGCGAACTTGAATAAAAGTTGCGTCCAAGCACATTTATATCTTCAAGGGCACGAGCATATTCACCTGCGTTTATAAATGCAAGCACCCTGAGCCCGACTGCACTAACACGCATACGACCGTAATGGACAAGAACCTTGTTTATGTCTTCCAGTGCAAGCAGAGGTTCGCCTGCTTTAATGAAGGCGGCAGCTCTGTCAAGCAAGCCATCGACATCATTTGCACGAGGCTCATTAAAATTTGAAGCGACTCCGCGATGCACATACAAAGGCCCTGCATCAGGGAAGCCGTAAAAAAGGAATGGCTGATCTTCTTCCCTGACACAAGAAGAGAATAATCCGCAAAAAAACATCACTGTTGCTGTTATACAAATAGTCCAAAACCAATTTTTTTTGAAGATCATTGTCTCTCCTTGATAGAATCTTGATATTACCAATCTTTAGTATGATTTCCGCCGTTGTTGATTACAGGCTGGCCAAAAACAAATAACGATGTGATACTCATGTATCCGGCTTGTGTCAACCTGCGCTGCCCTCCAATTGAAATTGTCTGGATATCTATAGGAAAATCAAAGCCTAAATAATCTCTTTTTTGAGTCATTCTGTCTATCAAATCGTCAAATTGAGCATCGGTAATATTAAAAGCATTATCAGTAGCGGCAACAGAAACAGACCTTAACCCTCTGTAATGAATAATACCAAATTGGCTGTAACTATATGCAGGATTAAAAATCATATTACCAGATTCGGGAGGATATTCAACTTTTCCGGCTTCAAAAAAACGCCCGTTGTAAAATTTAATTGTAAAATTAAAAATGCAATTACCTTCTAAAGACAAATCCACAATCGGCGGAACTACAGTTGTAGAATTAAGACGGCTATTACCTGGGTTAAGTTCTATTGACAAAGGTCCAAAGCGCCTATTTGCCTCATAATAAAATAAGGCACTGCCGCCGGGCCTCCTGCCGCCTTCTACAAACCCAAGAGTGTTGGGATAACTGGCAACACCCCAACCGTCACTGCTGCCAAAACTTGCGGGGTTGGGATTCACGCTAAAGTTTAAGTGCTCGAATATTGTTGTAAATGTTCCGCCGGGAGGAGCATTCGGAATCCAGGCGCCATAGTTTTCTTCTCTTACCAGAATTATAAATTGTTCGATATCGCCGCCAACTATACCATCCGCTGCCGCTCCGCCAAGGATTTGCGCACGCAAAAATAGAATAAAATCAGACAGCGCCTGCCCTCCGACCTGCTCTGTCATTCCATACCAGTGCCAATCACTCCATTGATCGGGAAGAATTGTATGGTAAGTACCGTCCCTTAACCTGTGAGTCCCGGAAGGATAAGGAAATCCTGTTCCGTCGTATTCCCAATCTCTTGCTATATCCGCGCCATCAATATCCCAAATCTCAAAACCGTCCAGCAAATTTGCCTTCATTATTGCTTCAAGAGTTTGATGTACAATAGGCAAATCAGCATCTGGTATTGTAGAAAAAGTTACCCCGTCATGCCCGCCTCTAACTCCAAGTAAAACTTTTATTCCAGCTTCCTGGAGAGGTCTGATATGAGTGTTACGCCGTAGAAACAAACCCGCCAGCCAGGGAGGAGTATAAATAGATACGCCCGTTCCACTCTGCCTCAATTCCAGCGAACCCAAAATGACATAGTCAAAAAATTGCGTTCCGTCTGCAAGAACATAATACAGGGCATTGAGCGGGTTGTATCTTTCGGTATCTATATACAACGCTACCCTGGTAATATCTGTCGGGAAAGCCAACGGGTTGATTTGAAACTTTGCAGTAGGATCATCCGCATAAAAGGGCAATAACCCGGGAGCCCCCGGGCAAGAAATAATTGTAATTGTCAGCAAATTAATGGCAACTAATGTACAAATATGTTTTAGGTAACGGTGTTTTTTTAACATTTATTCCTCCTGACTAAAGAGACATTGTAAATCCAAGAGGCACACTAAATTTTTGATTAACATCTCTTGTGTCTCTGACATTTCTGACAAATGGTAAAGGATTCCTTTGCGTATTAGCAGCGGAAGAAACTCTTTCAACCAATAATGTGTAATTAAAAGCCGCAAAAAATTCGATATTTTCGTTTAATCTCCATGTAAGGCGAGGCTCAATAGTAGTCTCATTCATAATAAGCCATATATCACCGGCTGTGTCGGAGCGGCGCAGATTACGAGCGTAAATACCGACATTCCAGTTTTCGTCTATATGGTAAAACACTCCAAAACCGTTCCAAAGTATCCGGCGTTCAATCTCTGCGTAAGCTCCTCCTATTATATAGTGCAATACATTTCGATTAAGCTGCGTGCCGGAAAGTCTGAATATTGTATAGTCCTTGTCATTCCAAAAACTAAAATTATGGTCGGTTCGTATGGTAAAGTTCGGGATGCCCGTGAAACGGGCATTTAAATTTATACCCTGTTTAAATACCAAAGGCCAGGTAGTTGCATGTTCAATAGATTGTCCGGCTGTCGCAAAAGCGTCAAGGTATCTTGTTATATTTGCCGCCCAGCCCAAAGTTACAGCAAAGTCCTGCGTGGGAGTAAGGCTTGCAAAAGCACCAATATTGTGAGTGAATACCTCTGCGTCGGCGCTTATAGGATGAAGAGAGCCGCCGATTGTAGCAGTCCGAAACCTACTGGCAACACTTTCGTAACGGACATTGTACGAGATATTCGTACTGCCCCATTCGCCCAAGTCCCAGCCAATCCTGCCCGAGTATTCCCAAACACGGCTCATGATAACTTCGCCGTCCCAAAATGTCGGGCGGCTGTATATCATATTTGTTATTTCATTGGTAGTAGCGACACCTGCTATCGACAATGGACCCCAAAAAAATTCCAGCATAAGTCCCTGGTCGCCCCTGATATTATCAGGATTAACATAAGAATTCCATGCTCCAAAAGTGCTGCCTGTATAGACCCTCATCCCGGGATCTGCACCAAGCGCATCGGCAAATTCAGCGTCGATATCACCTGCGCTTAAACGGAAATTGGGAGTAAATTGAACCCAAGCCATAAAGCCACCCAAACCCCCTCCGTCAACGGCTATTCTGCCGCCAAATCTTTCGGTTTCATAAGCTACAGTGATATGGGCATCTTCAAAAAAATTCCTGTCTACAGGGCCGATGTTAAACACAGAAAAGTCAAAACCGGTGTTCTCCCAGTTCATTCTGTCATTTCGATTCGAGTATCTTTGGCTTTCAAACTGGAACATACTCAGTCTTATATTTGTCATTGCGCTTAATCGGCCGTCAAAAAAACCATTCCCGTGCATAGAAGTTAAAATAGAATGATTATCACGGGTAAAAGCAAGAACATCTGACGGCATCGCGGGGACTTCCTCGTGAATACCCGCAGTATCTATAATACCCGGATATTCCGCTTCTTGCGCGAAAACAGGACTCATGATCATCAGCGCAAAAATGGCGCATAAAAAAAATCTCATTTTAAACTCCTTTGCTATAAATTAATGTGCTAAAAGTTAATACATTTTAAAAATTTTAAAAAATTAAGAATGGAGATGTCCGAAAAGTTAAAAACTTCTTCGGACACCTCCGTATCACATTTGCCTGTGAGAGGCATAAGCCTCTCACAAACAGTCGGACACTCCGTCAGATATTGACGGAATGTCCGTGGAATGTCCGTAGATCACGGTATCCAAGGTCTGTCGTTGCTGAATTCAAGCCAGCTTATCGGGAAATCTTGACCTGTGAAAATCGTTGGTTGACCCCATACGATTTCTGTAAAACGTGTCAAATAATCTTCCGGGTTTCTTCCGGCAGCCTGGAAGTAATTTGGTCTATGACGGCGATGGTTTCCAAGTGCATCCATGCCATAAGCTGAGTTCATTGGAGACACAGCGATAGGCGGATGGTATCTTTGGCGTTCCAGAAGACCATACATAAACACAAGCTCATATCCGCCGTCCCTTAATTGGGCTGCCTGAGTCAGGATTTGAGTCCAGTTTGGCCGTACAGTAGTATCATGTCCATGACCTAAATCAATTGCCATTGGCGAATACATATATCGGGTTGCAGGACCTTCCCCTGTTCGAGCTAATTGGGAATTAGCAGTAAATGTGCCATAAAAAGGCTGTGTGGAATAGTCGATAAGATCTCCTACTCTACTGTGATTTACTCCGCTTCTCGGGCAAACGATAGGGTCATTTAAGAAGAAACGATTCAACCAACCGTACTCATATACAGTGAGCATTTGTCTTCTGCCGGTTCTTTGCTGAATATCGTTAAGAACATATCTCATTTCGGCAATGAATTCCATGGCATTATTTGCTTTAACTGTATTTCTCCAGTTAGTCGATTCAGTCACTTGAGCAGCAGTCACAAGAGAACCTCCAGCGTGCCCCCATCTGTTTCCTTCCGGCCATGTTACTCTATTAGTATTCTGTCCGGTTCCAGCTCCAAAACCAGGACCCATAACTCCTGCTGAAGCCGCAGGCAAGTTGGCAGTTGAATAGTAATTCCAGCGAGCATGACTTGCACCACATTCATTACACCAGCCGCTTGTCCACCAAAGTGTCTGGTACTGAGCGCCGCCGGCATTTGCCCATTCACAGTCAAGATCAACACCGTCAAGACCAAGTCTTTCTATTTCTTGACCAATTTGGGTTATCAATGCTGTGCGAGCCGCACGACTAAAGCGATAATATGGCTGGCCTTGATCATCCACCCAGTTAGCGGGAGGAGCCATACCACGATTACATCTGGCTGTAGTTTGAGGACCTAAGTGCGGATGTCCGGGGCCTGCCACAGGAGAAATGTCTTCATAAATCCAATCACCCATCGTTGTAAAGGAGAATCCGCCCCAGTCAGGAAGCAGACCCATGATTGCTCTTATACCTTGGGCTTGGATTGGTCTTATAAATGTGTCGACCTGACCTGCCATAGTCATACCGCCGCCATACATGAATGCATGATTGCCGTTAAAGTGCAGGTGAATCCCAGTCTGATTACAGTCGTGATTTCTGAATTCCCTACCAGGATTTGCTGCTAACCAGGCCGCTCTTTCTGCAACACAGTCCCTGTCTCTAAGATTTGCGGCAAAGAGGATTACTGCGTCAAATATCGGTCTGCCGGCATTTCGTGCGGCAAAACCTGTAGCTTCAGGATCATTCCCAAGCGCATAGCTAAGCACAACACGAGGATCGGTTTGGTTCATTTCTATGTAGATGTAATTGAATATAGGCATACCTGTCAGGGTATTGAGTTTTATGTTACCTGTAGGTATCGGGATCATGTGCTCATCACTCCAACCTCTTTCAGTTCTTAGCTGCACCCACATCCAGTACACACTGGTATTGTGATAACGGCCGGGAAGCGCAAATGACGGGGATGCGAGGTTTATTGTTCCTGAATGCTCAACGGCTAACGAGCGCCTTCGTGCAAGTGTAGGTATGACATTGTCAGCTGTAGAATGCCAAACTCTATATTCAAGAATACCGGGGATACTATCCCATCCTACAGTTACCGCTACTCGCATTGCAGGATCTTGCGAATCTTGAGTAATTGTGGGCATTCGCAGAGACATCGGCAACGGTCGTGTGCGTGAAACAGGAGTAGACCATTCACTGTTTCCTTCTGAAGTAACAATCCTGACTCTCGCATGATATGTGAATCCAATCGTAGAGATGATGTTATGAGAAGGAGTAGAGGATGTTACTTCTTCCGGATCAGAAAAGTCACTGTCAATATCGTATTCCAATGTATAGCTGATGGAAATACCGGGGTTATTTATAGTAGTCCATGATACCTCGATTACACCTGTTTCTGCATTGAAGGAATCTACAGTAAGCACAGGCACAGGCATCATAGTAACCTCTTCCCCTACAACCCATCCACTCGGGCCGACTGCATTTATTGCACGAACCCAAATATGGTAATTTGCAAAATCAAACAATCCGGTAAGTGTTGTTCCGGTTGCTGTGATATTTGTTGTCCAAGGCTGTGCGGCTTCTGCGTCATTTGAAGTTCCGAATTTAACCTCGTGGGAGATCACTCCGATAACCGAAGGCCATGTTACTTCAATTGTACCGGGAGTGGTTCCGGTAGTCAGCGTAACAACCGGATCTGCTGCCTGTGCAAGGGTAGTGGCTGAACCTGCAAGAACCCAATCACTAGGACCGTGTGTATTCACTGCTCTCACCCAAACAAAATATTCAGTGCCGTTTGCAAGACCCGTAAGCGTTACAGAAGGTATATTTACTGATACTGGAGTTCCTGCTTCGCTTTCTACATTGGTTAAACCGTATTTTACTTCGTAAGTTTCGGCTCCGATTACCGCTCCCCATGTTAAAAGAATTTCACCTTGGTTGACATGTGATGTAAACTCAAAACCTGCGGGATCTGAAGGCTCACCAAGCAAGTCCGCTGGTGTGCCGCTAACAACAGCACTCCAAGCACCCCACCTGTTGGTAACTAAATCGTTGCGGTCGTTATTTCTGGCTCTAATACGAACTTGATACGCCTGATCGTTTGTCAAACCCGAAATCACAGCCGCACTCGGTATGCCGTCTGCGTCACGCAGAACTGATACAAAATTTCCTTCCCACTCATCACCTACTTCGCGGTATTCCATTTGGAATTCAAGGATGTTAGCGTTGAAATTGGGGAATGCATTCCATTGCGCTGTCAACCGTTCGTTAGAAGAAAACAGTTGAAACCCGGCAGGAGCAGCAGGAAGAGTAATATGAGTTACAGTCGCCCAAGCTCCGGCTCCGGAAGTATTAAGCCCACGAACCCACACATAATATACAGTGTTATTTGTTAACCCTGTAATGGTTGTCGCGGTTAGCGTGACATTTGTTGTCCATGCAGCAGAGTCTGCTTCGACATCGGTGGTTCCGAATCTGACTTGGGGAGTTGCTCCCAGTGGTATACCTTCCCACGTCAGGCTAAGGCTAGTTGCACCAACAGTCGCAACGGTTAAATTAGCAGGTGCGCCAAGAACGGTTACTATAGAATCTGTTACCCATTCGCTGTGCCCTGCAACGTTACCGGCTCTGACCCATACATGATAAACTGTTCCATCGCTCAGCCCTGTAAGAAGGGTGTAAAGAGTGGTGATATTTACTTCTTCGCCATTGTCTAACAACATTGAAGCAGCAGAAAAATCATCTGTCGAACCATATCTTACGTTAAAAAAAGCGGCGCTTGAAACGGGAGCCCAATATACAAAGATTTCTCCTTGTCCCATTTCATCTGCGTCGAAAGAAATCACAGGTGCTGCGGGAGGAACAGTCGGTACATAAGGTGTAGCGTTAACTGTGGCGCTCCAAGCTCCCCAACCTACAGAATTCCTGGCTCTTACCCTGAATTGATAGGGAGTATCGTTTATAAGCCCTGAAACTACAAGTGTTGCAGCGTCGTTTACCAATGTTTCACTATCGGTAAAACCAAGACCTACAATACCCCATTCTACTTCGACTTGAAGAATCCCTGCTCTTGAAGCAAAATCCCAAGTAAGAGTCACTTGTTCATAAGCAGCAAATGCTTCCAAGTCAGTCGGTGCTGCCGGAACAGGACCGGGGCCCGGATCGGGGTCGTTATTACACCCCATTAAAACTACTGCCCCTGCCAACAACAGCAAAAGACATCCGAAAAACAAGCTCTTTCTTTTCATAAGAACCTCC
>WQWD01000002.1 GCA_009785545.1 Treponema sp.
ATACTGTCCTTGTAAAATATTATAAATTAAAAAGAAAATAGTTTAAAAAAAAGAAAAAGGGCCTCTTTCTCGGTCAAAAATAACCCCCCCCCCCCCCCCCCCCATATTCTTTGAGTCATTAAGTTCTAACTTTGCAAAAATCCCCACCCTAAAAATTAATAAAAATAAAAAATAAAAAATTTTTCAAAAAAAAAAAAAGGGGTTTTTTCAAAAAAAAAAAAAAAACCCCCCCCCCCCCCCCCATACTATTTAACAAATAACAACAATCGTAATATAGCAAAAACGCCCTCCGGGAACACTTGTGAACTTGTCCCTGTCCACTTGACAGGGACAAGTTCACTTGCGGAGGGCTTTTTTTATACACATCGCAAAAAGCAAGGAGTTTAAAATGAAGAAATTGGTTTTAGGCATAACGTTAATGGCAGCTATGGTGTTTTCTGCCTGCACGCAGCATGATCCGGAAAGGTACTTTGAAGCGGAACCGGTAGATGGCGGCGCATCGGTGCGGATTACACGTTACATTGGTACAAGCTGGGAAGTCAATATCCCATCAAGGATACGAGGCTTGCCCGTTACTGAAATTGGTTTTGAAGCGTTTCAGAATAAAAACCTGATCAGTGTTTCCATTCCTAACGGCGTTACTTCTATCGAGGATGCGGCATTTGAGCATAACCAACTGACCAGTGTTACCATTCCTAACAGTGTTACACACATCGGGGATATGGCATTTTGGAACAACCAACTAACCAGCGTTACCATTCCTAACAGCGTTACTTCCATCGGGTATAATGCATTTAGAGATAACCAATTAACCAGCGTTTCCATCCCTAGCCATACTGAAATATATATATATCGAGGCTGGGGGTCCTCCTTCGACAGCGACGTTACCATAAACCGCCGGTAATCTATGGTGACACTGCTTGGAGAGTTTGCGCTTTTAACGGTTAAAACAAGTGTTTTTAGCAGTGTTTATGTTTCCATGACGTGTCCCGTAACTTTTGGGACACGTCCCCGAGTTTGCGGGATATGTCCCTGAATTTTTCGGACAGTCCCTACTAACAAAACAGCGCGGAAATCGTGCAAAAGAGGTGAATTATGAGCAGAGCAAGAGATTATGTCCCGTCAAATGCGGCGCAATTCAACATTTTTATGCAAAATCTGTTGGATTATCTTTCCAACAAAACTAGTGTTCTGTCTTATTCAAATGCCACAATCACGTTAAATTAATTCTTTATGACATAAAGAATTAACGCACTTTGTCATTCCGCTAGTCGAATAAGACAGAACACTAGAGATGGGCATTCCGAACCACGACAATACCCGCACCGATCACAAAATTGTAACTGAAATGGTCGATCACGTTCTGCACCTTCGCAATATCCGTGAAATAATGGTCGACTTTTGGGTGCAAGGTCAAAGCGGCAAAGCCAAACCCAAAGGCTACGACGGCGCAGTTCTCATCTGGGGTATTCTCGACACTCCGCCCAAACACACTGACGAGTTAATCCACCACGCACTCGCAAGCCGCACACCTTTCGCCCTCCATTTTGAAGAAACCGAACGAGGCAAAACCGTCTACGTCGCCGCCTGCTGGCAAAACGATAGAGGGATAACTGGGCAATGGTCGGAGTTTAAGTCAGCAGTAATCCCGTAAGGAAATAATTGTTTGTTAATCGCAGACAGATCCCTAGAAATTTTTTCTTAAAAAACATAAGATTCCAGCAGGCGGTATTATACCGCCAAGGCGGTATAAAATGAAACAGTATTCTTTGGCAATTATTGGCTTGGGTGGCATGGGAAACTGGCACAGGGAACTTGTTAATGAAGGAACCAGATTCCACAATAAAGTGATACTAGGCGGCTTTGATAATTTAAAAGTAACCGGTTCTTTCGATATTCGTGAATGCAGACAGGAATTTGCCCTACAACATGGGCTTAAAACATATAGTTCTATAGAAGAACTTCTGGCTGATCCATCAGTGGATATTGTATTGATATCAACTCCCAATGATGTTCATAGGTCCTATGTAATTAAAGCTTTGGAAGCAGGTAAAAATGTTGTCTGCGAAAAACCAGTTGCTCTCAATTCCGGAGAATTACAGGAAATGATCGATACTTCGATAAAAACCGGCAAAGTGTTTGCGGTGCACCAAAATCGCCGATGGGACGAAGACTATTTAACTATAAAAAATATATATGAAAATAAACTATTAGGAGATTTATTTCGTATCGAGTCAAGAGTACATGGCTCACGCGGTATACCTGGAGATTGGAGAGCAGATCCAAAACAAGGCGGCGGCATGGTTCTGGATTGGGGCGTGCATATTCTTGATCAGGCACTTCAAATGGTTCCTGAAAAAGTCAGTAAAGTATACGCGTCTCTTACCTATATTACCACAGAATTAGTTGATGATGGTTTTTTTGTAGAACTAACCTTTGAAAATGGTCTTGTATTCATAGTCGAAGTTGGAACAAGAAATTATATTAATCTGCCGCGCTGGTATGTTCTTGGGTTTGAGGGAACCGCTGTGATAGAAGATTTTTCGAGAAAAGGAAAAATCGTCCGTATTATGGACTACAGCAAGAACGATGCCATACCCATACGAACTGCGGCAGGGCTTACTAAAACGATGGCTCCCCGTACCAGTGAAACCATAAAAGAAGAGACCCTTCCTGATGTTAAAGCAGATATCAAAGATTTTTATCGTAATTTTATAAACGTCATGGAAGGAAAAGAAAAACTCCTTGTATCGCTTGATTCTGTAATGCGTACCATGAAATTAATGGAAGCTGTTTTTAAATCTGCGCAAAAAGGTGCGCCGATAGCGTTTGAACATTAATATTCCCCTTTCACAATCATGATTGCGAAAACCCCTCGCCACAGCTTGTACACAAAGGGGGGGATAACTGTGGGCAGGCGGCTTGCGAAAAGCCGTGTCGGCGAAATATGGCGTGAATGGCAACGCTGCGACGCCAAAGCGTCCGTAGATGAAAGCCACGACCATCCCGAGCCGACACGGCTTTTCGCAAGTCGCCTGCCATGATTGTAATACACCGCAGTCCCTTTGCGTACGATGTCCAGAATTCTTCGCCGAATTTTTTCTGACATACACCATTGACAAAACTTAAAAACTTTCCTATATTGATATTGTTACGTGGTGGATGTAGCTCAGGGGTAGAGTACAAGATTGTGGTTCTTGTCGTCGCGGGTTCGAGACCCGTCATCCACCCAGACTTTATTAAATTGGATAAGCCTAAGTCTATACTACATAAAGACTTAGCTCCTTCACACTAAAAGGCGATAACAGGGTGGGCGCCTATTAGACTCTCAAAAGGTCAAGTGGAGGTCAAGTCATGTCCAATTTGCGCTATCATGTATTTCGCAAACCTAAAAAACTCAAGAACGGAAAATCCGTTCGCCGATGGTATTACTACTGGATCGACGATTCTGGTAAGCAGATCCAAAAATCATGCGGAAAAAATATCAAAAACCGCAACGACGCAGAGGACTTCATTCGAAGTCTGCCGCCGCCGCAAAAAACACCAGCTGCAGCTCCATACGATAATCGCGGTATACTGCTTTATTCAAAACCCGCAAACAACGCCAATATCCTCGTGAAGGATATCGCCGTAGAAATGTTTATCCCCGGCACATTACACGTTAAAAGGCGGCAGCAATTAAATAAATCCGTAAACGAGGATACGCTAAAAGCAAACAGAGTCTTTATGTTGCACATAACGGCAATGTGGGGAGATCGCACACTTCGCTCTCTGGAATTAGATGAGGTTATGAATTACCTTTTCGCCGCAGACCGTTCCGGATCATGGAAAAACCAGTATATATCTGCACTCAACGAAATATACCAAGAGGCGCAGTTTTTAGGCTGCAAAATTTATAAACCCAATTTCCCCACCATCGGCAAAACGCCAAACAAAGCGGATATCCTAACAGACGACGAACTTGAGCGGCTGCTCATTCCGCAAAATTTCAAACACGACTTTTATTTGTTTTATTTATGCAAACTTTCCGGCGGGCTTCGCATGGGCGAGGTTCGAGGCTTACGCGTCAAACAAATCATATTCGACAAAAAGGCACTAATCGTTGACGGCTTTATGAAAAAAAGAAACGTGCGCACGGTATACAATAAATGCGGATCACCGGAACACCCTAAACTGCGCGTCATACCATATCCCGATTTAACGCTCGATCTATTGGCGGCGCATATAGAAAAAAACAACCTCAACGCAGATGACTTCGTCTTTACCTACAACAACAAGCCTGTATCCAAATCAATGGCAGAAACCGCCTTTTTTACCGCTTTAATAAACGCAGGTATTACATGGGATAAAGAAACCCTCGTTAAAAATGGTCTATGGAAGCGTGGACACCTTCACGGCACAAAAGACTTAATTCCCGACGGCCGCCGAATTGTGCCGCACTCGTTTCGTTATACATACGTTACTAAAATGCGAACCACGCTTATAGCCGAAGATGTAAAAAAAATCACAGGGCATGAATCTATTGCGCAGGTAGATTATTACAATCGGCTGAATTTAGACAGGATGCTAAAAGCAATCCCGGACGCTGACGACGCTGTCCGCACCCTGCTCCCGGCAGCGATTTTACAAAATAGCGTAACAGCAGTCAGAGTATAGTTATGGCAAAACATAAACACACACCACTTCGGTGTCCCCAGTATGATATCCAAAACGATCCGTACTGAATAACAACCGTAACAAACGCAAGCCAGCGGCACGTTATTGCGTTGACGCAATACTGCACTGGTATCTGCGCCTTTTCCCCCGCACTTGATTGTTTTTATATTATCCTATAGGGTGTTACACGTTACACTTATTTCTTGTTTTTAAGTTGATTTATTAGGAATTAAAAAAAGTATGGTATACATAACTATAACACAAAAAATAAAATTTTAAAATTATATACATGGCGTTGTAAAACGACAGCCAAAGTGTAACCTGTAACAGTGCCTAGCTGCCACCGTCCTCCCCATAAAAAAGTAGGTACTGTGCCGCCCCCCCGCCCGGGTGCAATTATTCGACGCGGGGGGCTCGCTCCAAAATGCCCGCCAAAATTTTCCACAGGGCAACAAAAAAGCAACGAAAGTCAATAAAAAGCTATCGCAGTTAATAGCTTACTGACGTGCCGTGCGCTCATAATTTACGGTATGGCTGAGGTAAAACCTGCGGAATTCGCCCGCATCTGCGCCGTTGCGCCATCGGTGATATCGCGCAAAATCTCCAATAACACGCTCGTGCGCAATGCCGCAGGGCTGCTCGATACCGAAAACCCCGTCAACGCCCGCTATATCAATAAGCGGCGGCTCGCTGGTGGCGACAAAGTAATCGATACCGCCGCTTCCGCACCAGAACCAAAGCCAGCGCCTGTGGATTTTACGCGCCTCGGCGATGCTGCGCTCGCAGAATACGCCGGATTGCCACAGCGACTACTCAGCCTCACGCTCCGGGAGCTCGTGCAGCAGTTCAAAGGGCTGCCAGGGATGCAGGAATACGTACGAATGCTTAAAGACTTGGCGGCGGCCGACGAACGGGATCAAAAGGTGCGCGAACGCCGCCTGCAGCTCATCGAAAAAGACTTTGTTATCTCTCGGCTCATCCAATATCTGGAAAGTTTAATGCGGCAAATACTGGAATTTCCCGAATCGGTTACGGACGAAATTATCGCGCTGGCCCAAGCGCAAGGCACCGAGGCAAGATCGGAAGTCAGCCAAAGGCTGGAGCGCGGACTCTCCCGAATTATTAAAAATTCCAAAGAGGAACTGATAAATGAGCTTCGCGGGCTACGCTCGAAGTACCAAGAGGACGACGGGCTAGACCAAAAAATCAAAGATACGATTGTCGAAATCATGGAGGACGAATAATGAGGTCTTACTGCAAGCATTGTAAAAGTGAAATCACATCGAATACAAACTGGCGGCACGGGGAGGACTGTCCTATTTGTCGCCATGAAAGGGATTATGTTAAATCACTGGTTACCCCCCCCGACTACGAAACCTCAGCGCAATACGAAAAACGCACAGGCAAAAAGCTCTCCGATCTTGCCGCAGTGTGGATACGCATAAAAAACATTAGTGCCGAGCCCGACTTCTGGTTATTAGACACGCTTTTTGAAGCAAAGAAATTTTTAGCCGAAGAGTTTGACTTGGGGCGAGCGATAGTTGTCGCTTATACGCCAGAACCGCCGCCAGGCGAATGGGAGCCAAGCGAGGGATAATGAACGCAGCGACCGCTCTTTTTACTAATCAAGTTTTTTCCGGCGATATCGATTTCCTTGTCGATCAAATCGGCAAAATAACGGACTCGCTGCACCATGAGCAGCCCAGCGAATTTATCGAGCGAGTGCGCTATCTAACAAGCGACCTCACGCCGTTTCCTGGCAAGTTTAGTTTTGAAAAGTTCCCATACTTTCGCGAAATCGTCGACTGCTTCAGCCCGCTTGACCCGACCTCTGAGGTCGTACTTATGAAGGGCGCTCAAATGGGCGCAACAACCGCCGTATTGGAAACGGTGCTGCTATACAACATCATGAGCGACCCCAAGGCGCAGATGTACGTCACCGCCGACGCAGGGCTTATGAAAACCTCGGTGCAGGTGCGCATCGAAAAAATGATAGACAACGCCGGAGCTCGCGACCTTATATTTTCGCAAAGCCGGAAAAAAAAAGGCAGCCGCAATACAGGCGACACCGCCATCGCTAAAGAATACCCGGGCGGGTACCTACATTGTTTCGGCGGCCGCAGTCCTGCACGCTTCCGTGGCATATCTTACCCATGCGCCCTTGCCGACGAGGTCGACGCATTTCCGGACTCAATCCCGAAAGAGGGAACGGTTACCGACCTCGTACGCAACCGAACCAAAGCGTACACAGGCAGCAAGCGCAAAATCTTGTGGACATCCACGCCACTGATAAAACAAACATCAAAAATCGACAAGCTCTACACCGACGGCGACCAGCGGAAATATTTTGTACCCTGTAAACATTGCGGCATGATGCAGGAGCTTGTGTGGCATGGCAAAAACGAGGACGGCTATACATGGGGAATAACATGGCAAAACGACGAGGACTTTAACCCGCTATTGGACACCGTCGGTTATAAATGCGAAAAACCTGACTGCGCCCAAATAATGAAAAACTACGACAAGGCGGTCATAATTTTACGCGGCGAGTGGCGAGCGTCGGTAAAGCCAATTGCGCCGAATCGCCGATCTTACCACGTAACGCCGATATACAACCCGCCAGGGATGTACTCATGGGAAGACATGGTTCTGCAATGGGTGGAGTGCTGGGACTTAAAAACCAACCGCCTCAAAGACAAGGAAAAATACAGAGTTTTCCGCAACACCACGCAGGGACTTACGTTCGAGGAGCTCGGCGGCAAGCAAATCGAGTACGAGCGAGCGATACAATTCCGACGCACAGGCTTCGTTGTTGTCAACGATGAGTCCGGGCTTATCGCCCGTGGCGTACCGAACGATCTCGCCGTACAGGATTCAGGATCCCCGATTCTTATACTCGTGGCATCCGTTGATGTACAGAATGACTGTCTGTATGTCGATGTTAAAGGTTACAGCGCAGGCGGCGTGACTTGGACTCTGGAGTTTTTTGAAATCAAAGGAAACACTGCCGACTTTAACGGAGTGTGGGATAAACTCGATATTATACTCGGCGACAAGCGATATGTTGGCACAGACGGCAAAGTGTACCGCATCCAAATAACGATGATCGACTCCGGACACAACTCCGATTATGTTTACGAATACGTCAAAAAGCGCTCCGGCGGCGTTTTTGCAATTAAAGGCAAAGACTACCTCCAAAATGGCGAAACATATCAATTTTTTAGCACATCGGCACAAGAAAAAATCGGCTTTAGTAACGCCCTGCATATAAGCACAGGCAAGCTGAAAGACAGAATAAGTAACGCCATGACATCGTCGTTTTGGATTACGGGACAGTCACAGCCGGCTTGGTACCCCAACTTTAGAGAGGACAGCAGGGACGATTATTTTAAACAATTTGAGGCGGAGCGCCGTGAGGAAAAACGGGATGCAATTACAAAACAGTTCCGCGGCTATGTGTGGAAGCAAAAGTTCGGCCAAGACAACCATGCGCTTGACTGTTATGTGTACAACCTTGCGGCACTTGAGCTTGCCGCCGAGTTCTGGTGCAAAGAACGCCTTGGCTTACCGACGCTGGACTGGACGGCGTTTTGGGAGAGTGCCAAAAAAGGCGAGTTTTATCAGGAGCCATGATGCTTGTAGAACAAGAGCTGTTTGGAAAATGAGACAAGATCGCAATCGCCATAATGCGGATAAAAAAACGCCGTAGCGCAAATACTGCTTGAGTTTTAATTATTTTTTGAATAAATCCGAATGAGTTCCAGTATAGTAAAAAACAACCTTTTCGTAGGATTTGCGGTAAAGCAGAAGCCAGTCGCCTTCGATGTGGCAATCGGTCAACCCCGCAAGATCACCTGAAAGATTATGCTCACGGCAACGCTCCGGCAATGATTCTCCGAAAATGAGTTTTGCCATAATGTCATATAGTTTGTCCATGTCCTTATGGCGTTTTTCCATAAGCTTCATGTCTTTTTTGAATTGATTAGTAAAGCTCCAGTCGCGCAAGTTTTAAGCCTCCAATGCTTCCCGACCTTCCTCAAAGGTGCTGTACCATTGTGTCGTTTTTTTGCCAAAGAAAATAGCATCTCCCTCCGCTATAGCAGCCATAACTGTGTCATTTAAAGGCAGATTTTGGGCACAAACGGGACAATCCTCATCAATCCCAATATCAAGAATAGCTTCTGGTTTTGTTATAGTCATAAACCGCTCCTATTCCAAATATAACCGTTTTTTCGAAGAATGACAATAGTTAATAGCTTGTTTTATATCCCCGCAAATAAACTGAGCCTATGGCAATAATCGAGGATGGGCACCCCGTCTTGTCGGACAAAAACGTGGCTTGGGCTGACCTTATAAAACACAGTGAAATTATTATCTTTGAGCTCGATAAAGCTATCCTCGCACTTACGCGTGAAGGGCTCAAAGAATTTAGACTGACTACAGGGCAGACAACGCATAACGTCACACCTTTAGACCTTCCCGTTTTAATCCAGCGTCGAAAAGATCTGATAGACCAGATCGCACGCATGGAAGACCTAATCGCAAAAAAACACGCACCGCCTCCGGCTCTTGTGCAGGTGGTGCCAAAATGTTAAGACACGGCATACCGAGCGAAAGCCCAAAACAACTCGACGACGTACTCGCATATTTTACACGTAACGCTCTTAACGACGTATTCGACGGCGATACATTTACAAATTCTTTCGGCATTACGCGCAACTACTTATGGGAAAATGGTGTGGATTATTACACCCTGCGCCATAGGTCGATCCAGCTCTATATAGAAAATCCCTATGTGTCCGGGCTCATTAACCGAATGCTCCGCAACGAGATTTTTACAGGCATAGTGCCGGAAGCCACTCCGCTCGCATCGGTTATATGGCCAAATATGGACGTGCGCGAGCGCGAACGCTTGTCAACGAATTACTCTGAAAAAATGACAGAGGGATTTCGGCTTTATGCAAGCAACCCGGACGTTTTCGATTACCGCCGACAATTAACATTCGGCGAATTTCAAAACCAAGTGCGCCTTGAGTCCATGCTTTGCGGTGACGGAATTATAGTTGCGCACATAAATCAACAAACAAAGCTTCCTTCGTGGGACTGGATTAACGGTAATTATATAATGACCGACCCCGAATACACGCCAGCAAAAGGACATAAAGTTATCAACGGCGTTGAACTGGATTCGCACGGCAGACATACAGCGTATCATATGCGTGAGTTCGACGGCGAAGAGATATCGTTTAAGCGAATCCCAACCGTCGGGCGTAAATCCGGCAGAACTATTGCATGGATGGTTTACGGATGCGATAAATTATTAAATAACGTGCGCGGCATTCCGCTGTTGGGAAATATCCTGTATATGCTAAAAGACCTCGACCGATACAAAAACGCCGAGCTTCGTGCCGCCGTAATTAATGCGCTTTTGCCGTTATTTATGAGTCGCGAAAAAAGCGACACCCCAATACGCAGAGTGACAGCCGGCATGGGCAGATTCGAACACGGAACGCCAGCTGCTGTCGAGGCGGAAAAAGAAGATGCCGAGGCACAAGCACGATCCGCACAACCTACTCGCCAGCTAGTGGCAGAAATGCACCCAGGGACTATCATAGAAAACCTGGCACCCGGGGAAAAACCAGTTAGCTTTGACACCCGCCGTCCTAACGTAAATTATGGCGAGTTCGAAAAAATAATCTTACGCGCCATCGCATGGTCAAGAGGTATCCCGCCGGAAACTTTGGTTATGGAATATTCGTCGAGCTATTCCGCAGGGCGGCAAGCAAACAATGAATTTAACATAAACCTCAAATATTTTGTTTTTAAGCACGCAAAAGACATCGGGCAAATTATATACGAGGAGTTTCAAATACAATCCGCACTGCTTGGCGAAATCGATCTGCCGGGCTTCCTTGTCTGCGCTTTCGACCCTGCACAATGGAAGCTCCGCGGTGCATGGCTCAAATGCGAGTGGTCTGGACTCTCGCGACCATCTGTTGATATTCAAAAAGAAGCAAATGCAATGCAAAAACTGCTCAAAATGGGCGTTATTACACACGACATGGTCGCGCGGCAATTTAGCGGCATGGATTTCCGCGCTGTGCAAAACAAACTTGAGATTGAGCGCACTCTTATGGCGAGTCACGGATTTATTGCCGCCACCGAAATCGAAACAAATAACGTAAATGAAGATCAGGCAGAAACGCAAGAGCAGTTAATAGCAGCTATGCAGGACATAGATGACTATATAGAAAAAGCAAGCCCCGAATTACAGGAGCTTTGGAATAATTACAAAAATTGCGTTGACGCAATTCAAAATAATTAATAGGAGATGGGAAAATGGCAGAGCCTTACATTTACCAAATAGTACATCACGCACAAGATTTCACAGGATTTATTGTCGCCATTATAAGTATTGCTGTTACCCTAATGGGAACCATTATAGGTGGCATGATTTCATTAAGTAAAATGAGCTTTAACCTAGGTGTCTACAAAGGCACGGTTGATCAAAGACTGTCGGCGCAAGAGCGAAACATAAACGGCATAGGAGAAAAAATTTCTGGATCGCGCAAAGAATTGCAAGATGCAATGAATGAATTTTCTTCAGAAATTAAAACAGTATTAGTAACTGTAGCACGGGTCGAGGAGGCTGTAGAAAATATAAAAGAAAGGTTTGATAGGGAGAGAAAATGAAAAGAGTTGTTACAAAAGAAGAGTGGAAAGAATTAAGTATTGATCAAAGAACAGAACTAGTTGACGGCGGATATGTTTTCTCTGTTCCTGTTTTTTTTACAAGGGCTGCCAAGAGGATACAAAAAATTTGCATAACAAGGGAATTTATAGTTTTTATAATTTTTACTTCTATGCTTTTCCGAAACGGAAGTGTTGATCTGCTTTTATACACAATTGTTTCCGGTATGTTTATTTTTGTCGAGGCATTAAAAATAATGCTGTCCAAAAATACAACCGTAAACCTGGACGGCAGCGCAAGGATAGGCAGATGAAATTATTACGTGCATGGACATGGGAAATACTGCAGACTCTCGCAGCAATGATTGCACTATTATTAATCGGCAAGGGAATAGAACAGCGAGCTTGGTATAAAGGGCACAGAATTATAATTTTTAATCGTAATTACAACTGGTTTACAAAAATATTTGCAAGCTGCGCCTTGGGCTATTTTATATTTTTACCCACAGGTACAAGCATCATAACGTTGGTGCACGAATACGGGCATTGCAAGCAAAGCGCAAGGCTCGGCCCATTATATTTATTTTTTATTGGCATTCCGTCAATAACACGCCATTTAATAGCACGCCATTGGCGAAAAACAGAAAAAAAGAATAACGACGAAATTGTTGTCTGGTATTATTCGGCGTTCCCGGAAAAACAGGCGGATATATTAGGCGGCGTTATTTGGGAAAACGGAAAGAGGGTATTAGAAATTGATTAGGCAAAATTTGTGCGGTTTAATAAATTATTTAATCAGAGCATTTAACAAAATGCTAAAAAATAACCAAGGAGAGACAACCATGAGTAAAAAAATCGCTTTATCAAGCGGGCACGGATTAATCATTCGCGGCGCTAGAGGCATCATGGACGAAGTTGACGAGGCTAGGAGAATTACCGACAGAGTTGCTGAAATTTTAATAAAAAAAGGCGCAACAGCCGCCGTATTTCACGATAACGAAAGTGGAAACGTAAACTCAAACCTTAATGCGATTGTCAACTGGCATCGCCAGCAGGATGCAGAAGCTGATGTATCGGTACACTTTAACGCTTTCGGAAATCCAGATGCGCACGGCACAGAAGTTCTCTGTCACACCGATGGCGTTAATACAGCTCTAGCAAACCGCATCGCAGCTGCAATGGCAACCTCCGGGGAATTCAGGCTGCGCCCGGCGCAAGGCGGAGCGACTATGCAGGGCGTTGCATTACGCAACAATCTTTTTGTTATAAACCAACTCCGAAGTAGACCGTGCGTTTTATTAGAAGTTTGCTTTGTAACATCGCCTGCGGATGTAAGCCGATATCAAAAAAACTTTGATGCTATCTGCGAAGCAATCGCAGACGCATTACTGGCATAGGGGGAGCGATGAATGAAAAAACAAAGTTTATTATTTATTTTTTTGCTACCGTTACCCTTATTTTTATTATCGGCATCTTCTCTGGATGTCGAGGAGCTCCGTCTCCGCGAATCGAATATCTGGTCGAGGCTAGAATCGTCAATGCTGTCAACGCAGAGCGAGCTAGATGGCTTGAGGAACACAATCGCAATCTTGCAATACGAATCGCAGAGGGACTTAGCGAAGCAGACGCAAGAGTTAGCGCTGCGGACGGAGAGCTACAACAGGTTATCGCTGCTGCTAGAGAATACAGAGCTCTCTTTTTATCAGTCATTGACTACCTTTTATCGTACCGAAGCTGCGAACCGTCTATTGAAACGGATATTGAAAATAATTGCGGCGGCAGCGACTGTGCTAGTGATATTCAAAATTTTACGGACGGTGAGCTACGTGCAATTGACAGTCAAGACAGGCAATAAAATCAGCGCTAAGCGAATCTTATGTATATGGTTTTAGGAGGTCTTTGTGAGAGATACAGCTCTTTGTCGTTCATATTTTTTTCATAACGCTATGCTCAATTCCTGCCCGTATACACGCGCTATTTTTTCCAACGTCTTTACAGTTGGGTTTGCTTTCCGAGGGTTTTCGAGGCGCTGATACGCTTGGTAAGACAGGCCGAGTTTCTGGGCTATGTCCGTTTGGCTTTGCCCACCCCGTAGTTCACGGAGCCTCAAAGAAATGGTTATGTGGCTTGCGACAGATATTGGATAACCTTTTTTGTATGCTGGCGGACGGATCGACATCCCTTTGGAAATCTCGACTTCAAGGATTGCTTCTAGCGCTTCTTTTGCCATTTCAAGGGCGTGATCGTGAGAGACCCCATAAGTTAGAACATTCGGCATGTCGGGGAAATCCACTAAAAATATATCCCCGTTTTTCTTTATATTGCAATTATAAACCATCTGGAAACCTCCTAGCCCTTAATTCCGGCTTGTTTGAGTATGCGTTTTCCCAAGATACCCAAGTCTTGATTGCCGTGAAATGGAACAGTTACAGGACGGCATTCAGACTTGTCAAAAACATGGTGAGAGCCACTGACCCTCACAAGTTCCCAACCATTATCTTTAAGGATTTTCATAATCTCTTTTGCCGTCATAATCATAACATACAATATTTATATTGTAATGTCAAGAGGTTATTATCAAGTTTTTACAGGAAAGTTAGCGGTTACTTCTTGGGCTTCTTATCTGGTTCTGGCTCAGAGGCCTTGCGGGGATGGTCTGGTTTTGGAACAGCCCTTAAAATATCCAATACTTCAGGCGCATATATCGCCTCTTTGGTCAGAGGCTTAATGCCTAGCCTTGTAAATCTCTGGCGAAGGGTATTAACTGGAACGTCAAGTTTTTCTGATATTTCTGAAAGCGTCAATCCTGTCATCTCCTTCTGCCCGATCTGCACCAAGACGGGCATATTACTGGCAAACAGTACGAGGAGTTGATGTTTAACGACCAAGGCGAAAAAAATGAAAAAATTATGAAAGTTAATAGCTTTAAAAACACCAAGGATGAACAATGACCTTATGAAGACCGTTTTAATCGACGACAAGATAGGTTATAACTGGTGGGACGGATCTGGTGTAACCGCCAAAAAACTCAAACAACAACTCGACGGCATACTTGACGGAGAGGAAATAAACATCGTAATAAACTCCCCGGGCGGATCGGTTTATGAGGGTGCGGTGATTTTTAACCTTATTAGAGATTACGCAAAATCGCATCCTGTGTCCGTTAGAATAAACTGTCTCGCCATGAGTATGGCTTCTTACATTGCGCTCGCCGCACGCACTGTAAACAAAGACTCTAAAATCACAGTGTGCGACAATTCTATTTTTATGATTCACAATCCGTGGATGTATACATGGGGCGATTACCGCGAATTAAAAAAAGACTCCGACTACCTCGAAAAACTAGCAGCAATGTACGGCTCTGTTCATTGTATTACTTCCGGCAAATCAGAAAAAGACATTCGCAAGGCAATGGACGAAGAGACTTTTTACGTCGGCAAAGAAATAATCGACGCTGGTTTTGCCAACGAATACGAAGCCTTTAGCAACGATGACGACGGTATAGCAGCCAGCGCAGGCGAAATAACACCTAACACCCTCGACAGGGACACCCTTGTCCGTAACGCAAAAACAGCGGCTAACGAAGCGATGGAAGCCGCACGCGCTGCTGGACAAAAAGACGGCAAAGCATACAGAGGCGACCTTGAAAAAGCGGTTGCATTTTACCAAGTGACCACACCGCCCGCAGCGGCAGGCGGAGAAATAATAACATCTGGTGGAGGAGGCAATATGAAACCAGAAGAATTGCTTGCAAAGAATAAGGATTGCTATGACGCTGTCTTTGCTCTTGGCGAAAAAGCCGCGCTGGAAAAAGAGCGGGCAAGAGTACAAGCCCATATTATGCTTGGCAAGGAGGCGGGAGCGTTAGATACCGCCGTTAAATACATCGAAGGCGGCGAGTCTAGCATGGACGAAAAAATCCGAGCCGAATACCTCGCACTTTCGATGAAAAAAAGCCGACTGGAAGCGCGAAACGACGACGATGTTGGCGACACTAACCTCGGCGGTGACGGAAAAGCTGATGGCAAAGCGTTGGCAGATGCTTTCCGTGCTGGCGTTCGTGGCAAGATGATCGGAGGCACGGAATGAGCGAAGTAACTTTTAGCGTTATCGAAAGCAAAGCCTTGCAGTTAGGTAATAATGTTTTTGAACAGGGTACAATCGCAGTTGCGGCTGCGACGGAAGTTAAAGCCGGAACTCTTTTAAAAAGAGACGGCAATAAAAAATTCGCTGTAGCAACAGCGAGCGACACATCACTTGCCGTCGTTCCATTCGATATGAAAAACACAAGTACAGCAACCGTCAATTTGGGCTTCCGCGCTCTTATTGGCGGTTTAGTGCGTAAGGATATGCTTAACCTCAACGGTGCGGCATTAACCAGCGCTCAAGCAGACGGCTTGCGTGACTATGGCATTATCGCCGTGGACACTACCGACCTGTCGAGAGTACACCCCACACAAGGAGACTAAAAATATGGGTAACAACAGCAGTATGCCCGATATGCTACAGTATGTCGCGGAAATGTATAACCAACAGCCGGACATGAAACGCATGGGTTTTTTAACGTCGTTATTCAAAATAACGCCAGAGTCATTCCTTGGTGTAAATAAGCTCAGTATGGACATGGTCTACGGCGGTAACGATATGGCACCAGCCGTTCGCGACCTTAGCACTGGAGCGGTTCTTGTAACACTCGACGAATTTGGAAACATGGAAGTTCCATTCCCTGTTTATTCTCTTGAATCACCTGTCAACATCGATAAGCTCATGGATCGCAAGCCCGGCGAAAACGCTTTTGTAACCCAGCGGGCTAATTGGGCAGGACGCATGGCTGCGCTCATCAAAGAGGGCACAAACAAACATATCCGAATGATCAAAAATTCGATTGAGTACCAAGCTGCCGAAGTATTTTCTACAGGCAAGTGTACCTTGACCGACGAAGACGGAAACGCAGTCAGTAAGCTGGACTACCAAGTCCCAGTCGAACACTTCCCAACGGTTACAAAATCTTGGAGCGATCCAACTTCAAAACCACTCGACGACCTTAATGCGTTAGACGACGTTATTAGACCAAGCGCTTTGTGCGATATGGAAAATTACATCGTCGGCAAAAACGCATGGCGCAACCTGCTTAAAAATGAACAGGTGCATAAAAACCTCGACCAGAACGTATTAAACACGATGGAAATTTCGCCGCAGATGCGCAATAAAGGCGCAGCTTATCTCGGCAAACTCAACATCGACGGCAGAATACGCTTGTTTTGGGGATACGATGCCACGTACAACCCGTGGGGACAGCCAAGCAAAACGGAATACTTTCTTGATCCCGATAAAGTTATCCTTTTACCGTCGTACGAAAATGCGGACTTTAGACGCTACTTTGGCGGTATCCCAAATATTGCGCTTGACCCTGCGATCGAACCGCTCTTTGGGCACAAGATTACCGTTGAAGGTGAGTTTGATTTCAAAATTCGCGTATGGCTCGATAATAACGCGGAAACATGGAAGGGCCGCACAAGGAGTAGACCACTCCTTGTTCCGGCATCACGTATGCGCTTCGGCTGCTTGACAACCGTAGCATAAGAGGAGGACACCCAATGTTTATAGTAGCAGACGGTTATTCATTCTGTACCGCTCGCGGCGTATTAAAGCCCGGTGCAGAAATTAAAGAAAGCGACTTTGCAGAAAAAGAAACTTTCCAGAAAAAAATCAAAGCCAAGCATATTGTCGAAGGCAAATCCGAAGAACAGCTAATCAAAGAAGCAAAAGACAAGGAAGCTGCGGCGGCGGTTGCTAAAAAAGAAGAGCTTGCGCGTAACGTAAGTGCTGCCAAGTCAGTAGCAGAAACTGCTGAAAAAGCGCTGGTTGATGCCAAGAACACTTTTGCAAAAAAAGAAAAACTGCCAGCTGACAACGCAGAGCGCGTAGCAGCCGTACAAGCAGTTGAAGCAGCTACAGCGGCGTTAAACGAAGCTGAGGCAAAATTAGAAGAAGCAGAAAAAGCGGCAAAGGAAGCATAAATGGAAAACTTGCGGGCTATATCAAATAAGTATCTGGAGAAAACCCTTGAAAACCCCCTTACAGCAGGGACTTCATTTACTATTATAGACCCGCAAGAAAACCGCTTTAACGTAATCGGAACCGTCGGCGATATATCCCTGTTGGTTGACCCTATTACAGGCGAAGCCATGCAGGGACGCACCATCGTCGTAACGTGTCTTATAAAAAGACTGCCTAAGCCGCCACGCCGAGGTTGGAAGGTAGAACTCCCAAACCTCAACACGGCAAGGCTTAAAAAATTGTACGTGCAGGAAGTACAGCCCGACAGAACAATCGGGCTGTATTACTTGTCTTTAAGCGCAACTGTAAAAAAAGGGGAGGCAGCGTGAGCGAATTAAAAACTAACAATCCGCAAATTACAGAATTAATAGAAGCCGCAGATAATGTCGAACTGGTACGAGATCAAATTGCGGCGCTGTTGTCTCTCGAATTACAAAACCAACACGAACTTGCAAAAAACGCTGGCACAAAAGATGCCGACGATTATGATATAGAAATTTATGTCGAGAATTCTCGACCTTACGATACAACCGACGACGATGATATTATTTCGCTTGTCAATATTGTGTGCCAACAGGTAACTGCACCGCACTCTAACCCACGCATGGGCAACCAAAAATCGCAAGCCATATTTGATATTTATTGCATCGCCAACGGTAACAGCCTCGGAGATTTCCGAGACGATAAAAGCGCAACATTTCGCGCATGGAAAATAATGCGGCTCATTAGGCAAATTGTCATGTCTGAACAGTATGCCTATCTCGGCATGAGACGAATTGTCACCTCACGAACGTTTACGAAAATGGAATCGGGAACACCGAATCCAGGCTCACAAGGTGCGAAGTTTTTTTCCGTTATAAAGGCATCGTTAGAGGTGCAGTTTGTAGAAGGCTTTATCGACGGCCCGTCTGTTCCTTTTGACGGATATGCGTTCGAAGTTTCGCCGGATGATGGACAAGTGATCGCAGAATATAGTATTGCCGACCGGGTAACCGGAGTAGCAAATAACAATCCACCAGAGGAGGAATAAGATGTCTTTACCAGCATCAGCAATATCCCGCGTCACTGGCGTGCACGTGGAATACCGCAATTTAAACAAAGGCGCCGCAGGATTTTTACCGCAGCGCCTAGCGGTCATTGGCGTAGGCAATGACGACGCTGTCTATGACACAAAAAAGCACATGGCAATCGGATCGGCAAACGCAATAGCAGAGCGATATGGCTTTGGGTCGCCGTTGCATCTTGCGGCTCGCCAGCTATTTCCAAGCGGCGGTGGCGGAGCGAATTTCCCTGTTACTTTTTACCCGCTCAAAAGAGCCCAAGGAAGTGCGGCCGCAAAAGGCGCCATATCATGTGAGGGTAAACCTACCGCCACAGGTAGCGGAATTATATCAATCGGAGGCATCGACGTTGAGTTTGCAATACTTGAGGGGAGCGAACCCAAAGCGATCCTCGAAGCGATATCAGAACGTTTAGCATCGCGGCTGGAAATACCCGTTAAGCCCGGGTCAGTATCCAACGAAGATGAGTTGCCGCTAACGGCAAAATGGAGCGGCAGCAGCGGCAATGATATAACAATCGAAATCGAAGCTAACGCCCCCGGCGTAACCTTCGAAATAACCGATATGAAAGGTGGCGCGGTCGATCCAGAGGTAGACCCGGCACTTAAACTCATCGGCCCCGTTTGGGAAACTTTTATTCTTTCCTGTTTTTCATACAACAGCAATTCCCGCCTAAACACTTTTAAAAGTTTCGGAGAGGGGCGCTGGGATCAAATGGAAAAAAAGGGTTGCTTGGTTGCACACGGCTGTGTTGACAACTTTGAGACCCGCACAACTGTAACTCATCAGCGCAAACATGACTATATAAACTTTTTAATCACTGGTGTTGGCAGCCCAGAAATACCATTTGTTATTGCCGCTCGCGGTCTTGTAAATATCGTAAACACTGCAAACCGCAACCCGCCAGATAACAACTACGGTTTATTGACAGGGCTCAAGGCTGGCCCCGATGAAGCTCAAGAGGCTTATATAGTGCGCAATAACTCGGTAGATCGCGGAAGCAGCACGAGCATTAAAAGCGGCAGCCTAATAGAGTTAAACGACACGGTGACAATGTGGCATCCAGACGACGAATCAATTAAGTCTCGCCGCCAAGTGGTAAACATGGTTAAACTCATGAACGTCGTTTTTAACATCCGCATGATTATGGAATCTTCGGCAGTTAAAGGCGCTCCACTAGTGCCAGACGCACAAGCAACAAGGAACCCACGGGCAATACAACCCAAAACTATACGCACGGCAATGATGAACCTCGCTGACGGCTTGGCAAGTCACGCTATTTTAGCAATCTCGGAATTTACCAAAGAAAACCTTGTGGTAAATATAAGCAGCATGAACCCCGACAGACTGGACTTAAAATTTCCATGCAAATTATCCGGCAACGTCGAGGTTTCCAGCAATGAAATCTTTTTCGGCTTCTATCTTGGAGCCGCTTAAATTAAGGAGGATCGACTATGGCAAAAGGGCCAGCAGAATCTATAACAATCGCCGAAAGGCGGTTTGCGTGTAACGCGGACGACGATGTAGCAATTCAACTTCCGGGTTTCACAAACGAAACAAGAATGCACGGCGACGGCGGAGCGCATATATCCAAAAGCCGCAAGCCGGGAAATATCAGCAATCTAAATGTGTATATCGACAGCGAGCGAGACGACCTTGAGTACCTGCAAGAAATAACAAACAGGCTTGACTTTGTGGATATTTCCCTAACGCTTTGTGACGGAACTGTATACTCTGGCAGTATGCAGCTAATCGGCGATTCTACCGCCGAAGGAACTAAAGAAGGCTGGGCTCCTATAGAGCTCGAAGGCCCAACCTTAGAAAAACAATAAAGGGAGTTCTGTTTTTATGAAAAATGATAATGATGACATTCCAACTGTTGACGAAATCAACACACAAGAGAATGACAGCTATGATGACATGACTCTTGCGGAGCAGGAGTTTTTCAGCTATTGCGAAGCAAATGAGTTTGACTACGACGAAGCTGGCATGGAAGAAGACAGCCGCAGGGATTTTGTGCGAATAAAAAAACGCTTTACAAAAGCAATCGTGGAAAAACGACTTGTGGTTGACGGCTGTAAAATAATTTACACCGTATCCAACAGGTCGCCTAAAGAAACTGCCGGAACAAAATTTACAATAGCACGCCCAAATGGACGTGCGTTACTCGCAATGGACGGACTTAAGGATACTCAACAGCAGACAAAGCTAATGCACTACATAGCGGCGTTATGCAGAGTTGCAAAGCACGACATTGGCAAAATTTCATCGCTGGACAAAAAGGATTACCAAGTCCTACAGGATGTGGCAATACTTTTTTTAACCGAATAGTCTCCGATGTGGCGGTCGGAGGCAAACGACAGCGGAAGTTGGGAATAGAATGGGTCGCATATCAGCTGAGGCAGATTTATGCGGACTATAACATCGGCATTCCCATGCAAGACATCTCCCTTGAGGAGATTAGATTTTTTTACACACCGATGATCGAAAGCCTATGCCAAATACAAAGGATGTCAAAGGATGGCAAGTAAATATGCAATGGAGACAGTTTTTTCGCTTATTGATCAAGTCAGCCGTCCGCTTGACAAAATAGGTATTAAAGGGAAATCAGTTTCTAAAAAATTGCAAAAAGATTTTGTCGCAGCGCAAAAGCGCCTCGACAATTTTGGCAAAGCTATTGTTAAATGGGGCAAGCGTGCCGCCCTTGCCGCCGCCGCTGTAGCGACTGCGTGGGCTGGCATGGGCGTTAGAAACGCCTTGCAACTAACAGACACGATGGCGCGAATAGGACACGCAGCAAATTTGACAGGCCCGCCGCTGGAAAAAATGCAGCAGGATTTAATGGATGTATCAAATCGAGCGGGCTTTGCTGTCAATGAGATCGCAAGGCTCGCTAACGAGTCTATATCGTCCGGCGTCGCTGCGGAAGGCGCAGCAAACTTTGCGGCCGTAGTCGCTCAAACAGGAACTATAACGCAAAGCTCCTCTGATAAAATTATACATAGTTTAACAACCGTAATGAGTGCTTACGGAAAAACCGCCGACGAAGCGGCGAGGGTTTCCGGTATGATGATCAACGCCAGCCGACTAGGTCGCACTTCATTCGAGGATATGTCGAAAGGTATGCGTTATGTGATACCAGCTGCCGCCGCCGTTGGCGTTAGCACCGAAGATGTCTTTGCGTCTATTACCGCATTAACGTCGCACGGTCTCGAAACAAGGGACGCTATGCGATCAATGGGAAAAGCATTCAGCGCAATAAAGCGACCGTCGCGGGAAGCGGCAGAGCTGGCAGATAGATTAGGGTTGGATTTTTCACAAGCCGCACTTGAAAGTAAAGGCTTCGCAGGGGTCATGGAAGATATACAGCGAGCCACGGGCGGCAATGCAAGGGCGCTGGAGATTTTGTTTGGCAACGAACAAACAGCACGCTCAATCGGCATACTTGCCACAACAGGAGCGGACTCTTTTAGCGAAGCATTGGATGCAATGTCCAGCTCGTTAAATACAGTAGACGACGAGTTCGCGCGGGTAACTGACACACCAACCGAACGATGGCGACGCGCCGTAAACAGAATACAAAACGCCGGAGTTAATTTAGGCAAAGCAATACTGCCAGTAGTTGAACGCGTGATTGCGCGTATAAGCGACATAGCAGATCGAATATCGGGCGCCGATTTTAGCCAATACACCGGAGTTATCGACACGATTTTCCGTAAAATAGAACGGCTCGTTGGAGCGTTTGTAAATATAATAAGAATAGCGTGGCAATTTCGCGGAGTTATAATAGCCATTGTTGGAGCTATGCTTTTATACCGTGCTGCGCTTATGACTGCAGCATTATACGTTAAACTATTTGCAATCCGATCCGCAATCGCAAAGGCTTATACCTTCGCAAACACTCTTGCGCTTAAAGGCAAAGCCGCAGCGCTTGGTACACTGGAAAAAAAGACACTTGCGTATAACGTAACTTCCAAGGCTTTCGTCGTCGCAGAAAAAGCGAAAGCTACAGCAATCGGAATCACTACGGGCAAAATTACAGCCAGAACCGTTGTAATGAAAGTGGCAGCGGTCGCTTCTAAGGCGGCAGCTGTCGCTGCGGGAGTATGGACGGTTGCACAAAAAGCACTTAACATCGCTTTAACCGCAAATCCTATTGGCGTTATTATTATGGCGGTCGCCGGATTAATTACATTAATTGTTTTACTAGTAAGGCACATCGGAAGGTTCGTTAACGCAATAAGAAACGGATCCGAAAAAGCAATGTTTGCGCTGCAGGTTTTGCTTGGCCCGATTGGACTTGTTATTTCAATGGTGCAGGAGCTGAGATCAAACTGGGACAACATAAGAGAAGTACTAGGCGGCGCAGGTATCATTGACGGCATTAAAAGAATCGGCACTTCAATACGTGAATTTATACAGCCTGCAATTGACTGGCTTGTTGGTGCGTGGAACAGAGTCAAGGAAACGGTCTCCGGCTTTTTCCGCAATATCGGCAATGCAATTAAAAACTTCTTTACACCAGTTATTAATTGGATAACAGGAATATGGAACGCAGTTAGTAACGCTGTTGTTGGCGTGTTCAAACGAATATGGGATGCCGTCAGTACATTCCTAGAGCCTATTTTTACATGGATTTCTAACACTTGGCAAAAAATAGTTTCCTTCTTTAAAGACTCCGCACTTATACGAGCAATTAAAGTAATTGGCGGCACTTTGCTTTCCGGGCTGCTTGCACCTATACAAGGGCTCTTGGAAATACTGTCACACATACCCGGGCTCGGACACCTTGCAGGGCGTGGCGCGAATAAAATACAAGAGCTGAGAGACAATCTTCGCGGTACAAATCGAGCCGAGGTCGAAACCGAAGCCACTAAAGCAATAGACGAGCTAGGTAGCGCACCTGTCGACGTTATGCGCACAACACAAGATGCAAATATTCCCGACTTGTCATTTTTAGACGGCGGGTTAGGCCAAAACGACCGTTCAAGAATACGCGGTGTAGTTGACGCTTCCGGCGGATCGCCATTTATTCCAAATAGAGTTATCGGTGGAGCTGGCACGACAACAACTAGCGCACAACCGAGGCAACCAACCGTTAGTGTACAAGAGGCGATAAAAAACGCAACGGCAAACGTCACAAGCGTTTTACAAGAGATACTAGCAGCGACAAACAAAGCGGCCGCCAACATGGAAGCTCCCACCACTTTTAATTTTCCATTTCCGGCAATGCTTCAGCAGCACATCGATGCAGGCAGAACAGAGCGAGAGCGAGCAGATGCAGACAACCCGCGCAATATAGCACCCGTGACGAGCGGCGAGCGCACTGCATACAGTTTACGAGAGACAAGGGAAACTCTAGGAATTGAAGTTATGGCGGCACAAGGAACGGAAGCGCGTATCGTTAAAGCTCCACGCTCACCCAACATAAAAGTAACGCACTCAGGGAGTAATGTTTAATGGCAATTAGGGATGGGCGCTACACTTCGCCCAGCGGCAATGTTTATACATTCTCTTACGGCGACGTGAGCCGAGAAACCGAGCTAAAGACTGGCGTTTACACATTCCCCATGCGCGACGGTGCTAGAGTACAACACCAAGGCAGGGGCGCAATGACGTTTCCGCTAACGTGTATATTCCACGGTGCTAATTGTATGGAGCGTGCGTCAGCTTTTGAAGAGGCTTTAATTGAGCGTGGAGCTGGCGAGCTTCAGCATCCTATATACGGCACTTTCCGCGTAAAACCAACGGGAAATATATCGAGAGACGACAGACTAGTAACGAGCTCAAACCAATCTACCGTAACCGTTACCTTTACCGAATCAATAGAAAACGACGACGACAACACAATGAATGAGGTCGCCGCTAATACAATAAATGCCAATCATGACACACTTGAAAACCTTGCTGCCGAGGACTTTGCAGCTGCCATTGCATCGATTGAGAGCGTGAGCGAACAGCTCGCAATTGAAGCAGCGCTCGGAATGCAAACTCAATCTATTATCGACAGCCTGCAGCCTATGGCAATGAGCGACAGGCGCACATTTGTTGATTGGCTCGCATCTGCAAATGAGCTGCGAAGCTCAGTAACACAAATTTTTAACCGCGGCATGGCAATAGCACAAAGCATCGAAGATATTTATGTTAGAGCGCTTAACGTCGCTCGGCTTACACTTCGTTTAATGCGACTACCAGCAAGGTTGTCTACCACATTGGCGTCCAAAATCGCAGGGTACGCAGAATTAACCGCAAATCTTATAAATCAATTTCGCAACGATCCTTTTGAAATTCGCAAAATAAAAAATGCATTCGCAACCGCCACACTCGGAATATCCGGCGCGCTAGCTTCTATCTCTTCGGGCGCAGCTATTAGCGCTGCTGAAGCTGCTGCATCGCCGGGGAATAATGCCGTGCAATCTACCACGTCTGGCAGTACCGCCGGAGTTTTACAAGACGACGACGGCGGCAATTATTCGGCAACCGTAAAAAACTCCGGCACAGCATCACGCGAAGAGGCTGTCGAAACCGCCGCAAGCATACTGGAAATGATGGATAGCCTCACGGCTTTTAGCGACGCAAAAATAGAAGCCCTAAACGAATCCAGCGCCTCGATACAAGCGCAATCTGCGAAGGATATTTATATCGACGCAAACGCAGCGAGTTATATCGCGCTTAAAGAATTGGTACAACAGAGCGCACAACTTATTATGAATGCATCATTTGCGTTGCCTATGCAAAGGACTTTCACGCTCGACAGAGATCGCCAAGTTATAGAGTTATGCGCAGAGCTATACAACACAGTTGACTATGTAGACAATTTTATAATTTCTAATAATTTAAGCATAGACGAAATAGAATTATTGCCAATAGGAACAAAGGTGACGCACTATGTCTAGGGTTCACGTTGTCCGGCAAGGAGACACGCTTAACGCTATCGCACTCAGGTATTTAGGCTCATCATCTAAATGGCCGCAAATAACAAGCGCAAACCCGCAACTTGCAAACCGTCGCAAAGCCAGCGACGGCTCGCCGCTTATACACATCGGTGACAATTTAATTATTCCTGAAAACCAAACAGAGCGACCAGCGAGTCCGCAAACAGCACAAACAGTTCGCGTTGCCGATGGCGAAGAGGACATCGCAATAATAATTGACGGTAAAAAATACATAGGCTTTACTGGTTACGAACTAAACCTTAATTACGACACATTCGACACCTTCAGCTTCACGGCTCCGTACGATCAAGCGATGGTTGAATTGCGGGATGCTATCGTGCCCTTTGCTTTTAAGCCTTGCGATATCTATTACGACGGCGAGCTTATAATTAAAGGCACGCTATTAACACCAGACCCAGAATTAACCGATACCGAAGGCGAGATAACACTCCAAGGGTATCCACTCTGCGGCATCCTTGAGGATTGCACCGTTCCGCCTACAGAATACCCCCTGCAAGCGTGGGGAATAAATATGCGCGGCATCGCAGACGCTGCCGCAAAACCTTATAACATACCGGTAGTTTTTGACGGCGACATAGGGCCGGACTTTACCGAGGTAAGCATCGAGCCCACAGAGAAAATAATGAGCTTTTTAACAAAGCTTGCAAAACAACGCAGTTTGCTTTTTACTAACACAAAAAAAGGTGAGCTTTTATTTTTTAACGCAAAACAAGAAAAACCCCTCGCGCAATTTTCCGAAGGTGCTATGCCGCTAACTTCGATAAAACCTAAATTTTCGGCGCAGGGATTTTATTCACACATAACAGGTTTTATCAATACAGGCGAGGAATATCCTTCGCACTCCTTGACGCTAGAAAATAGGTACCTAATCGGCAAAGGTATCATGCGTCACTATTCAACAGATATAGACGACGCAGAAAATGAAAGCGACCTTGAAAACGCTGTGCGTGCATACGCTGGCAGAATGTTTGCCGACTGTGTTGCGTTTGAATTAAGCTGCGATGTGCACCATAACGCAAGAGGCGAGTTTTTCAAAAAAGGAATGACCGTCTGCGTTTATGCGCCAACTGCAATGATCACAAGAGAAACAAACTTTGTTGCGCGTAATGTTAAAATCATGCGTAACGCAGAAAGCGGAAAAACCGCATTACTTACTTTAGTTCTCCCGGGCTCATTCACCGGCGAATTGCCGGAGGTGTTTCCGTGGGAATAATAGCAAGGTTTGTAAACCACACAATAGAAAAACTCGTAACAATTACAGCAGAGACAGTTAAGGCTTTTAATATCAATACGCATTTATATACGCCAGCTGGTGACGATTCTGTGCCACTAAAAGACGAGCGATTATTACTCATAAAAGTTGGCGGTACTGGAAAGCACGTTTGCACAGGTGTTTTAACAATGTCTCAGGGAGCAAAACCCGGCGAAAAAATACTGTATTCGCGCAACAAAGACGGCGAAATTGTTAGTAAAATATCCATGCTTGGCGACGGAACAATAATACAGGCAAACAGCAAAGATCACGGAACAGAAACAAAAGGCGACCGCACGGCCGAAATCGGCGGCAACAAAACAGAAAACGTGCAAGGTAACTGCACAGTAACAATAAAAGGAAACGTCAAATACAGCAGCGAAGGCGGTTTTTCTATAAAGGGAAAAACTATGGAAATAACAGGGGACACAGAGCTTGTATTAAAAACAATAGGTGCGACAATGTGGTGTCCGAACGGTTTAACCAACTGCCTGTTTTCAGGAGCTCCTCATGGCGGCTCTGCGATGGGCATAACAGGATTAAAGGGAGGATAAAATGGCAATGAACGCACAAGCGATGTGCGACGCTATTAAAGCGGAATTCGACGACATTACAAACTCCACAAAATGGGAAGACGGCGAACGCGCCGCCACAGATGCTTATACAAAGGCATTCGACAAAGGCTTAACAGGATACGTCGAAGAAAACATGGAGATAACGTATTCGTGGTCTGGAATTTCGCCGCCTCCCGCTTCAGCGACCGACCCCGTGACATCTTTTTCGTCGAGCCTTGTAATACAGAACAAAATAATCGGACAGCCTGCAAACATGGCAGCATGGGCACAGGCAATAGTGGCGTGCTTTACAAGAGCCACTACGCAACATCAAACCTCTTTTTCGGACGTAGCTCCCGGCTCACTTTTAACAACCACACCACTCATATTGCGTCCAGCACAAGGAGAGTATCCGACAGGACTACTTAGTATCTGCGTGCAGATACTCGCATGGTTATTAGCCGCCACCAACCCCGCTCCGCTTGTGGGCAGTCATGGCCCGTTTGTAGGTGCAACAACAGGAATGGTGATCAGATGAGTTTGCAAATTTTTGAAGGCGATCTTTTATTACGCGATACACTAGACGGTGGAGACATAACTATTACCGACGGTTTTATTGTTTCAGATCGCACGTTCGATACAGCAATCTATTTGTCATTATTTGGTGGCAACAAAGAGGACAGCGGCAGAGTACAAAACAAGAAAACATGGTGGGGAAATACATTGCGCGGTGTAAACGAAAATCAAAAACTCGTGTCACGCTTTCAAGCGTTTATTTTTGGGACACCTATGTCAACTAAAAACATATTAGAAGCAGAAGAGGTCGCAAAACTTGATCTTGCGTGGCTTGTTGACGAAAAACTGGCAAATGAAATTATCGTAGACGGCAGGGCTGTTGGACATAACCGCCTCAGCCTCAAAATACAATTAAAAGCCGGGGAAGAAATAATCTACACGCACACATTTCTAACCCCGTGGGGAGCGGGAAAACATGGCACAATTTGAAAATAAAACAATCGAAGAAATTAGAGACCTTATTATAAACGCAATTAAAAGCAAATTTAATATTGCGTTTAGACTCTTATCAAAATCTTTTTTGTTTACGCTTTCAACTGTAATGGCTGGTGTCTTTGTTACTTGCTACAAGCAAATAGCGTGGGTTTTTCTTCAGCTTTTTCCAGAGAGTGCATATTGGCGAACCGTCACGGCACTAGGAGTGCCTATTAGACCGCTTGTAAAATGGGGCGTTTTAATCGGCGTTGGAGAGCCACGACAAGGCTCGCAATGGCGAGGCATTATCAATGTTTTTGTTTCCGGTTCCGGAACCCTTACAGCCGGCACGCAATTAATAAGTGAGGCAACTGGCAGCATATATATCGTCGAGGACAACGTACCACTGGAAGGATCATCAGTTGTCGCCTCTGTAATATGTGTCGATATCGGTACTGCCGGAAACCTTGAAAGTGGCGACGAGCTCAACTTCGTCTCACCGCTTGGAAATGTAGAGAGAACTGTAAATGTTAATTCCGTGACCATTTACGGCAGAGACAGTGAGACAGAATCAGAGTATAGGGCGCGTGTTATTCGCCGCTTTCGCTCGCCACCACTTGGCGGAGCATTGTCAGATTACCAGGTATGGGCATCTGACGTTCCGGGTGTGTTAAACGCATACCCTTACGGCGACCCAGATTCAGCAGCGGGTGTACTTGTATTTGTTGCTGGCGTTCCATCGCAATTCCCGCACCGAATACCTACCGACAACTTGCTACGGCAAGTTGGCAAAGCTTGCACATACGACCCGGAGACAGGCAGAGCGAACCGCAAACCCGTGACAGCGGTACTTGACCCCACATTCGACGAATCGTACGAAAATATCCGCCCAATCACACGCAGACTTTACACCGTACGAATTAACGGCATGAGAGGTGTTCCTATTTTAGATTTTACCAATGTCGCAAGACCCGCAATAGAGAATTATTTTCTAGGACGCGAGCCTTACATACGCGGACTTTCAGACGACAACAATAAAACAAATATTATTTCGCGCAACAACGTGACCAGTGTTATAGACCAAATGTCTATATCTGTTAAAGCGGAGTTTGATAACGTGACGCTAGAACGCAATAACACGCAAATAGCAAGCGAGTCTCTTGGCATGGGGGAAGTTGCAGAACTTATGCAATTATTTATTAACGGGATAGCAGTATGAGCAGACACTTTGACGCTATAAAACAATTATTTCCACGCTCACAGGCTTTCGAATTATTTGCGGATAACGCAAAGCGCAAACTTATTAAAGGTATTTCAGTACTGCCGGAAAATATCCGCAAGGAAGCCGAGCTTGCTTATCTTGATTTATTCCCCGATACAACCAGATACCCGGAACGTTGGGAGGAAGTATTTGCTTTGTTTTTTACCGAGGCGGAATTTCCAAAACGGCGTGCGATTATCGATTCAATGTGGAAAATAATTTCTGGCGATCAGAGCGGTTCGTTTTTGGAAATGATGCTTGGTTGCATAGATGATCGAATTAAAGTTGTTGAAAATATCCCTGTTAGTAATCCGCGCTATTCCGGTGTTGTTTTTATTGCCGTTTGTGGACACCGCTTTATGCGTTGCGGACATCAAAAAGCTGTTTGCGGTTATCGTGAAGGGCATCCAGATTTTGTACCAACTATAATTAAAAACGATGCCACAACAGAATATAACATTCCCGAAAACAGCCGTTATTGGGAAAACTGTTTTTTTGTTTGCGCTGGAGTCAGACGAAGTCCGCGTGGAACTATCCTGTACATCGAACCACTTAAAATAAACGCCGTTTGGCGAAACTATGTCGAGTATTTAATACTCAAAGTAAAACCAGCACATACAACAGCTATCGTTTTTATTGATTGGCAAGAAGAAGGAGAAAAAAATGATCAAATTGAACCATGACTATTCTGTCCATGTAGACACAGACAACCCAAATCACCCCGGGGGTGCGGCAATAAACACCTCATCCGAATGGGAAGAGGATGGAACCCCTATCCTTGCAGACCTCGTTAATGACAGCCGCGGATGGAAAGAAGCGCTTATTATCGAGGCGCATGGAAAATTTTCTGTTAGTGGAAATGTTGAAAAACATAACGAGTCAGATGTGCTGAACGCATTAAAAACTGTTACCGAACGCATAACAAATGGTGCAGTTGGTGCGCATAACGGCGATGCAGAAGCACACCCTCAGATAATAACTAAGATAGGTAACGAAACGAAAGAGAGACAAGACGCAGATTTGCAGCTGGAAGAAAGCATAAACGCCAAAGCCCCTATCGAAAGTCCTTCGTTTTCTGGTACTCCGTCCGCTCCGCATCAGAATTCCAATCAACCATCCCCTCCCGCCGGAGATATAAAACCTGAAGAGACGAGTGTAATTCTACCTTTGCGCAACTTGTTGCGTTCATTCCGCCGCACCGCAGCTGAGAGCGGCACACAGGGAACCCAATCAGCAGGGGAGTCTTGGGCGGATTTCAATTCTTTGATTACTCCGGGGAGTTACTTCCATAACGATAATACTGCTGCTTTGATGGCAACGCTGAATCGCCCGCCTAATGAACTTCGATTTAATTTTTCCGGTGGCAATGTCAGTGCCGTTTTGCACGTAACAGCTTCTCACAGCAATCGCCTGATACAGGAGCTTTATGTAATTCATACGGAGCCTGCCTCTATCCGAACATTTTTCTTTTTCAGACATCGATCTTCCTCTACCGAATGGCGACCTTGGGAAAGGATAGCGACAGGCAGCGATTTCACTGACTCATCTGAGTATACATTCATCATTGATTCCGATGCGGCTCTGGCGGCATGGGCAAACGACACTCCGGGCAACGATTACTCGCGAATACTTATAAAAGCGGGGACATGGGAGCTTAGTTCTCCATTAACCGGGGGAACACTGAGCAATCCTGTTGCGGTTATTGATATAAGCAATGGAAGAACATTGTCGGTAGTTGGTGAAGCAGGGAGTAAGATTGTCATTAACATTACCACCAGTCAAGGAATAACTATTATTGCTGGTATAAAAGGCATGGCAACTGGAACGCACCCTAGTCTTGTAAACCCAGGTAAAGACTTCTTTTTTCATAATATTTCCATTCAAATGAATCGTGACATTGGGAGTGGCACCATCGTCGCTTTCCATAACTGTACAAATCTTACAAATTGCACCAGCAACAGCACAGGTCGTGACAGCCGCATTACTGGTTTTAGTAATTGCACAAGCCTTATAAATTGCATTGGCAACAGTGTTAGCACTGGCGGCACGGGCAACAATGCTGGTTTTTTTGAGTGTTCAAATCTTACAAACTGCACTGGTATTAGCGACAATAGCACTGGCGCCGTTAACAACAGTGGTTTTCGTGATTGTAGAAACCTCACAAATTGCACTGGCACTGGCACTGGCGCTGGCACTGGCACTGGTAACAACAGTGGTTTTCGTGATTGTAGAAACCTCACAAATTGCACTGGTACTGGCACTGGTACTGGCGCTGGCGCCGCTAACAACAGTGGTTTTCGTGATTGTAGAAACCTCACAAATTGCACTGGTACTGGCACTGGTACTGGCGCTGGCGCCGCTAGCAATAGTGGTTTTCGTAATTGTCGCACAGGTTTCGGGTGCAGAAACGGCCCGACAGCAAGTAGCTCAGGAGCTTTTCAGCACTGCCTTATGGCTCAAAGTGCCGCCATCCCAACCACAAATGATTGGGCTAACACCGCTGCTGGTGGATGGAATGATCCTTCCAATCCGGGATAGCTCCTACGGGTATGGCATTAGAAAAAAGCAGCATTAGATAGGGGAGGAATATATGAGAACTCCAATAACATATTACGGCGGAAAGCAACAATTAGCTTCTAGCATCGTAAAGTTAATCCCACCGCACAGGATTTATGCAGAGCCTTTTATTGGCGGCGCTGCTGTCTTTTTTGCCAAGCCTCCGTCAGAATGTGAAATTATAAATGATATAAATAGCGAAGTAGTAAACTTTTATGAGGTAGTACAGCGCGACTTTACCGCACTACAAAGCGAGATAAACATTTCCCTGCATAGCCGCAAAATGCACAAACACGCACGAGTCATTTACGAAAACCCGGATATGTTTTGCCGGATAAAAAGAGCGTGGGCTTTCTGGATGCTTGCCAACATGAGTTTCGGAAGTATGCTTGACGGAGGCTGGGGATATGACCTAACAGGACAGACAACACTAAAAGTAAATAACAAGAAGGGTGTTTTTGAGGAGAATCTTGCTATTCGCCTACAGAATATACAAATAGAATACTGTGACGCATTGAAAATTATTCGCAGCAGGGATGTGCCAGATGCATTCTTTTATCTTGACTCGCCATACCCGGATACAGATCAAGGTCATTATGACGGCTATTCAGCAGAGGACTTTCGATCCCTGCTAGAGACCTGTGCAAACATCGAGGGCAAGTTTTTATTAAGTAGTTTCCGGCACAGTATACTCGACGAATATACTAAAAAATATAAATGGTCGCAATTTGAATTGAAAATGAAAAAATCAATAACAGCATGGGTTGGAGAGGGTAAATCGTCACATAAAATTGAAGTATTAACTGCCAACTATCAAATGGGAAAGGGCGGTTATGGCATACAGGATTTATTTATTGATTGCGCGTAACATTACAAGCCTTGTTTCTTCATTTGTGAATTAAAAATTGCTTGGCTTTCCGATTCTACTAACTCGCTCGCTGGAAGCAACCACGGATTTGCCGGAGTGATAGTACTCTCCATATCGCGCCTGTAGACTTGCTGGGTTTCAAAACGGACACGTTGGTTATCACCCGATCCGAGTATTTGAAACGAAACAACTTGATGCAAGTTTGCGCGGCCGCCAGATCCGCCCAGCGGTAAAAAAAGCATCTCAGTATAGGCTACAAAAGCACGGGCAACATTCCATGCAGCGTGACTGCTATAATTCCTGTTAGACTTTCCGTGCACTCGCCGCCGTTTTCCGATCCTGCTAATCCTTTTATTAGACTCAACGGGTCTGCGTATATTGCCGCCACGGGCAACATTCGTAGGGATCGCCAGATGACTTCCTCTCGCAGGTGTGCGCTCGCCACCAGTTTCTTGCCGCGCCATATACGCGGCTTTTTCCGTCACGCCAACAATAGAATGAATTTTATCTATAGAATAAAAACCGTCCGACATTGGTGTAAATTGAATTTGCGCTATGGTAAAATTACGACGCGTGATAAAATTCTCTTTAACGTTTTTTACCGCTTCCTTGCGAGCTTTAGCCGCTTTAATATTAACTGTCGCAATAACAGCCGTAACCATGTCCCTTTTTATTTCTCCGCACATTTTTGGCATCGAACCAGATTCATAAACTACTTTAGCAAGATCACTCATCATCCACCTCCTCAAACAAACTTCCTTGATTATACCTCACTCGTATAAAATCCGCAAATACCTTTTTGACGTTTTTATTTGTATTACATATATTTTCAACCTCGATGCTTGCTGCTACCCGCGCCAGATCAGCATTGCCAAACTTCCTGTCATTTATATTGGCTGCTTTTTGCCGGAGCATAGTTCCTATTTTTATGTGATACCCGTAATAATACCCAGCGTCAACACAATAAATAAATATTTTAACGTAGTCCTCGATAATTCTCTCAAATACAGTTCCTACAGGCTCGCTACGTATACACCCCCACGCATCGCATGACTTGTGCGGAGATACGGCTGGAGCAAGCGAGATTCTTTTAATAGCATTATGGTCGAGTGCGTCGTTCACAGCTAATCCTTTAATACAAAATGCTTGTCTATGCGCTCATTACAGCCAGAGCGAGTGCTTTCGCCGTATTTACCGGCACAGCGTTGCCGATTTGTTTAGTTTGTTCCGTGACGTTCCCCTTGAGAACATAATCCTCTGGAAAACCCTGCGCTCGTTTTAATTCATGGTTTTTTAGCATTCGGAAACGAATATCCAAACACACCCCGGGTTCAATAAGGCAGTGTTCCGCTTTGGTAACAACCGTTGACAACGGCTCATCTATTGAACGCGCTCTATTTTTTGCAGAACCCTGCCCAATGTTGAAAGCAAAAGGTTGTACAACAGCGTTTTCATTACTACACGTTAAAGATGGGACAGGGTCTTTAATGGACATAGTTCTCTCTCCACCGCTATGACACGCTTTAAGCATAAATGGCTCTAACAGCGCGAAGCGGTCTTTTGTGGTAACTGTTTTCAATGGGTTGCTTACCGGCTCTGTGCCACCGTTACCGTAATATTCCATGATGAGTGGTTCAACTAGCCCAAAATGACATTTAGTAGTTATTGTCCGCAATGGTTGTTCGACCGAAGACGGCTTATTTTTATGCGTGAAATCCACCAGCATTGGCTGAATAAGATTCACCCTGCCTTGTGCCAGCACAGTATGTACCGGCTGGTCAACAGAACGCGCTCCCTGTCCTGATTGATGCCCCATTAGTAATGGAACCGGCTCTATAAGCGCGTGATGCGCCCCAGAAGCCGTCACGGACGGCAGTGGTAAGTCTAGGGAGCGAACATCGCTTGTACCGTAAAGTACCGCCAGAAACGGCTTTGCGTAATCTCCCCAATACTTCTCAATACCTGCAGCAATTCGGCGAATAGTCGCGTCAGCAAGCGGCTTCTTGCGGTCGAATATAGAAGTTCCCGGAAGGTTCCAGTCAATTATATCTCGTGCCGGTATCCAAGGTTGACAACCAAATAAACTATCACCAGCACCGTCCATGTGTGTTATCTGCGGCCACATAATGCGCTTTTTGCCGCGCACGGCTTGTACGAATAATCTGCGGCGTGTTGTCGGGTCTCCGTAATCCGCGCAGGTGAGTATTTTCCAATCCACTGTATAGCCAAGACTCCGCAGAGATGAAATAAAACAATTAAATAGTTCTCCCTTTTTATTTTTTATAGGTTGACCTTTGCTATCCAGCGGCCCCCATGAAAGAAACTCTGGTACATTTTCTATAATTACACGCTTTACATATAACTCTTGTAACCACTTGAGTATTAACCACGCGGAAGCACGGCTCTGGTCGCTTCTCGGACGACCGCCGCGAGCCACTGAATGATGCGTACATTCCGGCGAAGCCCAGAGCAAGTCAAGTTTCCCTCCGCGTATAACCTTTGTCGGATCGATGCGTTCCACAGACTCGCATAAATGTTCCGCGCTTGGGTGATTAGCAGCGTGTGTTTCAAGTGCGCGTTCCCAATGGTTTATTGCCAGTAGATTTACTTTCATATCTTGCTGGAGTGCTGCTTGCATAATACCAGTTGACTCCCCACCAGCTCCGCAGAACATATCTACCACGTTATAAGTTTTTTTCATAATTCCTCCTAGCCAAAAAGCCCTGCCTCATCCGCAATGCGGCGTTCGGCAATTTTTATATATTCAGGGTTTATTTCGCACCCGATGTAACGCCTTAGATTTTTAACCGCAACCACTGCTGTTGTTCCGGAACCCATGAAGGGATCAAGAACAACTCCATTTTCAGGACAACCGCATAATATGCAAGGGAGTATTAGTTTTTGAGGGAACATTGCAAAATGACCTAAATCTGACGGCTCACTTGCGACCACCCAGACATCCCGCTTGGTTCGCAACGGTCTGGTTGGAATAGATGAGCCGTGATGCTGTTCGCTCAGTCCGGTCGCACCTTCTTTTGTGATATACCCACGCTGCGGCCATCGCTCGTGTTCTTTGGATAAAAATGTATTTTTTGTTTGACAAGAAAAATCTGTCTCGGCATATTTTGCGCTGCCTTTCATAACAGTGTCTCTGCGACCATCGTAAGCAGCTGGCTCAAGGGCATACTGGAAATCAAAATAATATTTTGTTTTTTTAGAAAATAAAAAAATATATTCATGGGATTTACAAAAGCGATCTTTAACTGATTCCGGCATTACAGAAGGTTTTGACCAAATGATGTCTTGCCGCAGGATCCAGCCGTCGTTGATAAGAGCAAATGCAAGCCGCCACGGTATGCCGAATAATGATTTTTGCGGAATAGACTTTATTTTAATCGCTTTAACGGCGTGACTTGCTGTATTAGTTGATTGTTTTCCGTTTAATGGTTTTGTGTTCCCGCTATTTTTTCCACTGCCATTGTAAGAATCGCCAATATTAACCCATAGCGTTCCTTCATTTTTTAATATGCGTTTTACTTCCCGGAAAACAAGAACAAGTTTTTCAATATATTCTTCCGGCGTATCTTCCAAACCAATTTGATGATCTTCTCGGTAAGCACCGCATTTTTTGCAAACAGTTTTGAAAATGGAATCGCCTTTTGGCTTTGCATCACTGGTATAAATTCCTTTAACAATTTTATTATCGCGGAAATGATTACACTCTGGATCACCTCCGTACCATGTCGCTGTTCCGTAATCTCTTAATCCGTAATAAGGCGGCGATGTTACGCAACAATCCACCGAATTATCGGGTATAGTTTTAAGAGAATCTATATTGTTTCCGGACAGGATGCAGTTAAACATTATTTGATCAGACTCCCGAATTCTTCAAATGATAAAAACTTCCGCCCTTCCAGTTTTACTGGCACTTTTATTACATCAGGGTTAAAATCAGCCATTGTTTACCTCCTTGTGTTCCCACATTGTTCTTATTTTATGAAAATCATACTTGCGCCCATCTTTCTCATCAAAAAACTTTTGCATTGCTATATCTTTTGCTTTTTTCCTATTACTAGCTTCAATGCTATAGATATAAGATACTGGGTACGTATACCCAGTTACGCGTATTTCAAACTTTTTCATTTTTTACCTCACTGCAAATGGATTCGGCGACTCGATATGCGCCGGATATTTTTCTGCTACGAATTTGACATTGAAATAATCCTCTGAGGCTTTGCTGTACGGCATCACATTAACACTAGAAAACCCAAAAGTATAATCTTTATCATTTTGAACAAAAAACACACCGTAACATTCTCTTGTAAGAGTATCACAATGAATAACCGCTCCGTTCATTCCTCTTATTGCCATATTAAAGATTAAGAAAGGTATTGCTCTGTCGCTTAATTCCTCGCAGATATATAAATATTGAGACGGCTTATAATTGATTGGATCGTGTTGGCATCTATCGCTCTGCCATTGTGCTACCATCATACCTCCAGTACCCGCCGCCGGTTCATAGTACATACCACTTTCATGTACTAATTCAGAAACAAGTCCAGCAACGGACATCGGAGTAAAATCCTGTGCCATCTTTTTTCGCTGTGCGGCTTCCTCTTGAAAATAATTATGCCAAAAATCTTCGTGTAATTTGTAATTAAACAATTTAAGAAATTGAACAAATACGGATTCCCTATGTTCCCTATTCAACAGTATTTCGAGCATTTTAGATGGGGCTTTAAATATATCGTCTACTCCAAGTATAAAGTTGATTTTGTCGGTCATTATTCACTCCTTTAACTTGCTAATAACAACGCTTGAGTTGTTGTATTTAACTTTGATAAATGCGATATAACTATTTCGTTATCCTTGTCTTCAAGTTCTTTAATTATATGTAAATAAACTTCTTGCGTAGTTGTTGTATTTGCATGACCTAACCTTTTGGCAATGCTTGCAATAGATACACCCGCAAATATCAATAAAGATGCGTGAGTGTGCCTTAACCCATGTAACGAAATAACAGTTATATCCGCTTTTTTACACAAAGATTCAAGTCGAGCATTTGGCGTTGAATTGAATACACGCCCCCGTACAAAAAGGGGCTTATCTTGTTCTAAATCTTTTGTTATTAAAAAGAAATCTTCGTTAAGCTGTTCATCTATAATGATTGTCCTTTTGGAGGATGAATTTTTTGTCTCTGCGAAATCACTTCCAGTTTCATCTATTTTTTTATAACCCCATGTTTTAGATATTTTAACTTTTCTATTCTCAAAATCAAAATCGTTAGGAGTTATCCCTAAAGCCTCAGCGAATCGTAATCCTGTTTTAAGTAAAAAAAGGATAAGCCAGTCCCAGTTAATTTTGTTATTCTTTTCAAACCACGTTAAATCTAAAACTTTCAGTAATTCTTGTACCTCGTTGAAACTAAGAAATTTTGCTTTTTTCTCTGTTGGTGATTTTCCCTTTATAACTACCTTGCGTGTAGGGTCTGTTTTTACCAAGCCCTCATCAATGGCATCCAAAATTGCACTTTTAAGATGATGGTGAAAGTCCATTGTCGTTTGCTTTTCATGGGTCTTTGCGTATTCGTTAATCAAGTGTTGATAATTTCGTTTATTCAGTTCATTTAATGTTAATTGTGGTGAGAGTTCAGACAACCGCTGATGTGTCATTTTATATTTTTGATATGTAACATTGCGAACCATTCCCTTTTTATAAACTTCCATCCATTCGAAAAAATAATCCTTAAAAAGTTGGTTTTCCCCTTTTGCTTCTAACACTCTTTCCCTACCTTATTCCCCACAAATCGCACATCCCATTGATGTCAACTATCCTGACTTTTTCCTTAATCCCGCAACGTGCCATTGCATTGCATAAATGGACTACGCCTTTTACTTTTTGAACCTGAGCGCAGTTATCACAGCTCTTTAATTCAATGTTGTAGCTTATCAAAACCTTTTTGTAGTTATAGACCTTGTCGTATGTTAATCTACCCATCATGCTGTCTCCATTTTATTTATGTTATATCCACAAATATTTGTGTTACTTACCAAGCCCGCTTTATTTTTTTTACCCTTAAGCATTATTGCCGCCATCACTGTATTCTTTATTTACGTCTAACGGTCTATAATGAAAAATGTGCCAACAAGCCAAGCATTTGAAGCGGCTTAGTATTTCGTTTAATGCAATAACGCGTTTGTTTGTACAACGTGGACAATAAATCATTTGTTTCTCCTCTTTCTATAATCTATATAAATTGCATTTATACATTTTCTGCATTTAACAGTTCTATATCGTGAATAAATTCTTCCAAACCTTGTTTTGCACTCTTTAAGAAGACTAGAGCACCACTCGCATCATCAGCAGATTGCAGCTCAGCAATACCTTCATCAATATCTTCTAAAATGGCGGCGAGCCGTTCAGTTATTGACGATTCCACAAAATACCTCCATATAATTTTATTTACTAGAACGGCATACCTTCATCAGATAAAGGCAATTCGTTCTTGGCGTTTACTTCATAACCAACGATTGTTTTTTCTACAGGGCGGTCTGCGACCTCGTCAAGCGAACGCAAACGCACGCCGACAAAACATCGCGTCGGCTTTGTCGCATACTCACCCTCGATAGCCACGCGCTTGACCTGCTCTGTTATTTTGTCTTTGTGATTTTTCAAAATTAATTTTGTAAAACGATGTCGGCTAACAGCTTCGGACTTAGACGAACCTTCGCCGTAACCATAATATGCAGTGTAATGCTCGTACGCTTTTTGTATAACCGTAACAGCAAGCGGCTCAAAGGAGAAAAAAGCATCGATGTATTTATCGAGGTCACTTTCGACCTCGGCGATGTATCCCATTTTGTGCTGCTCGCATTCTTTAGAAACTGGTAAAATCCCCTTCATTTCGTTTTTAAACCGCAAGTAATATCCGGCTAACAATTTAATAAATGCGGGAAATTCCGGCTTTAAATATTCGACAAACTCTTCCGGCCGCATTGTGCCTTTTTCGTCCGGCTCGTGTGAAACAAGGAACGGAATGACAACCGCCCTCGATATAACCGCAGTATCGTTTGCGTCAAACTTTGGAAGGTGATTTGTGTTAATAACAATCTGCGCGGTGTTTCTAAAACTTTTTGGAGCTTCGTGCAATCCGCGGGCTGTCACCATGTCGCCGCCAGTGAGTTTTTTCCAAAGACCAGCGTTTAACACAGCGCCATCCTCCGGCTCACTAATAAATGCCGCGCCCTTGCCGGGTAACTGCGCTAGATAGGGGGTGGGGCCGTTACTGGAAGCAAAAACCTTCCCCTTCGGCACGATAACATCCGGTTCCATGGCGCAGATTAAATACTGGTAAACCGCATTCATAATTCGCATTGTCGTGGACTTTCCGGTGTTTTTGCCGCCAATCCAAAATTGACCCATTTTATAAAAAGCACGCGATGGAATAATAGACAAACAATACATAAGCGTTTCCAGCGTTTCGGAGTTTCTAAAATTGCCGCGCATAAAGTTCCATATTTTTTCACACTCGCCGCCATTTTTCACATCGTCAACTTTATATGGCAAGGTGCGACTCCTGTATTCTTGCGGGTGCGCTGTGCGAAAAACGAGCTCCTTGCCAGAAAAATCCATAACGCCATCAAGGAGCGTTAATGTTTCTTTTATTGCCTCGCCGTCGAAATGCAGCGGATCGTCCTCGTCGTCGGAATTATGATAAACGCCCTCGGCTTTTAACCCCGCAAATTCGTGTTGTATTTCGACGCGCAATGAACGGCTTTCCAGCTTACTAAGTGTAAACATGAGCCTGTTTTTTTCTTTTTCCTTTGCCTCCGACTCGCCGTCTTTTTCTTTTGCTTCTCTCAAAAAGTGTCGCATAACAAGCATTAATGTGTTGTAAATTACACCTGTAATATCTGGCTCGTGCTGCCAAGTATGGCCGTTAAAAAAATAAAAACGTTTGTCGTTTTTTGCGGCATTGTATATTATTCTGCCGTCGAAGATATCCGCAAGCATTAAAGCAGCAGAACGGACACCTCCGTAATAGGCAAAGTTTCTGGCATTTTCGTTTATATCCAACTCATCAAAATCAAGTTTAAATTTTGTTTTTTGAATTTTAATGCGTTGCAACAATTCCTCAATGGGAGTTAATTCTTTTTCTATTTGCCGTTGCAAATAACGGCTTAAATATTTAGATGCTATTTCCAACAAGAACGCCGGAGTAGCATCGTTTTTATTTGCGATTTCCTTGTGAACTGCACCCCATGATTTAAGACAATTAACCGTATCCTCATCTGGAAATGCTTTTATACACGCAGTTATAAACCGCTGTGCATCAGCAGGGTCTAATGCGCTTCTTTTAATTTTGCGTAACAAACATTTTAAACGCTTACTACTTAAATCTTGAAAAAACTCGAACGATTTATGCTTTGGCTCTTTGACTGACGGCGGAGGCTGAACGTATTCCTTGGCACTCTCGATCGCCGCCGCTATTACGTCCTTTCTTCTGGCCAGGATAATAGCATCGGGGTCGTTACAGCCTGCATCTTGTGATAATTCGGCGAGCTTTATTTTTCCGGCATAACCCGTGCGTTGCAACATCATGGGAATGTTGGACTTGCGTTCTTTTAACGAAATTAAACCGCTCGCCTCGCGCCCGTGGTCGTCACCATCGTACATTAAAATTATTTCCGGTACGTTCAGCAGATAATCTTTGACCTTGGGGCCAGTCAGCCCCGACGTACCGCCAGCTGATATCACATTTTTATGTCCGGCAGCGACACAAGAGAGCGCATCCATTTCACCCTCGACGATTATTGCGGGCAACGTCTCGTCAATTTTAAACGGCATGGGGAATGTAGTGCCGCCGACAGTGTTGCGCTTTTCACACCTGTGACAAAACCCGCCTTTTTGATACTTTCCGCACTCAAGCATTTTGTCAATTTTTAACAACTCGTCCGCGTCGGTTGCATTTTCTAACGCTTTGCGGTATACCTCGGAGCTTTTACAAGTGTCGCAATACAGCTTTTGATAATAATGCAATTTGTAACCCGTTCCCAGCTTCATTATGATGCCAGAGTGTTCCCACGCCGATTTTTCATTGTCGCGCCCCTTGGTAGGAATGCCGCACTTTCTAAATACGTCGCTTGACAGGTCTTTACGTACAATGTCGAGTCCGGGCCAATACAGGAAATAATCTAAATAAAATGGAATGATATCGTCGGGGTAGTTTGTGATGCTTCCAGCTTCTTGCAAGTGCGTCCCGCCGCCAGTACTGTAATTAGCACGCTCTTCTAAAAAGCGCCTTATTTGATTCTCGCTTGCAGGATTTTTTCGTAGATACTCTTCGAGCGTTTGCATAGCCCTTTCGTCGGGCTTAAATTTTACATTGTCTTTTTTTGCGTAACTCGATAGCGGCGACGATGGTGCTATATAAGTAGAGCTTCCAAAAAAACGCTCAATAAAATTAACCTGCTCGTTAAAATCTTTTATGCCCTCGAAGTGCTCTACCATGTCATAGATGCCGCCGCCTATCCCGCACGCAAAACAACCGCAGTATTGTACGCCGTCTTTTTCGTACATACTAAACGACGGCTTAGAATCTCCGTTCTTGTGTGCGCTTGTATTAGGACAAGCAGTGGGGTTTTTGGAATTGTCAACACCTTTATACTGGAGGTATTCAAAAAGCCTGTTTCTGTATTTATCTGCTCGACGCACTTATAAACGCCCCCCAAGCAACCAGTCAACTAAAATCATTTATAACCCCAAAGCAACCAGCGCATTAACGCACCGTAACAATCAAACCTAGCTATGGACTTTTCAATAAATGTCGAGCTCTCCACTCCCATTTTCCACGCCAACTGCTGGAGGAGGCGCCACTTTGCCGCCGTAACTTTTAGCGTTATCTGGGCTTTCTGCTCCGCCGTTTTTAACGAATTCTCTTTTATCATCTGCTGCCTTTCGCTCATAACCCACAATCTCCCCATTAAACAATTTTTTTATAGCATGCTCTTTTAACGTAACCGGAACTTCGCCAGACGCTATTAGCGCAACCTCGGCGGCACTATACCTAACGCCGTCCGCACAAAATATATCCCCTGTCTTTTTACTTATAGCGATCTCTTGCTCAACGGCTTCAGCGTACATATAAATAAAATTAGGGTTGCGCTCTTTTTCCATTACTGCCCGGCAAGCTCCGCAAGTAAGAGCGCCCATATTTCGTAGGCAGCGTCTGTTTTATATTCGTACTCATAACCAGCTTCGCCACTGCTTACTTTGTCGATGTATTCTTGTATAACTACCTGCACCGAATTGAGGTCAACTTTTTTATGTGGCGGTATTTCCAGTGTTCGTGCCGGAGATTGCGATGCAGATTTTTTCGCCGACGTTGTTTTTGTTTCTTGTGGCGGCAATACGTGGATATTGCCATCGTCCGGCAAGGTATCGTCGTCCATAAGCGGATCGCTAAATTCCGCACTTTCGTTTTTTTCTGGCGAAGTGTTATCTATCGAAACCAGCGAGGGCTCTTTGTTAGATGAATTATACTCACGCATTAATTGCCGAGCGCAAGAGAGCGTGCCGCCACCGTCAATTAATTTTTGCACCATTCGTGCCATGTGTTCTTTTTTTACCCCTGTGATTTCAGATAACGCTTGCGTGGAAATATTAGAAATTTCGGTAATGCGTTTTTTGTCGCCCTGCGCTTCTTTTTCTGCAGCCGAGCGGATTTTATAAGCGGTAAGGTTGCGTGAAATAAAAGTCCCGTTTAACGACAGGCGAGCTGCTATTTCTTTATTGGTTATACCTGACTGCGCGAGCTTATAAATACCAGCCTCTCTGTCTCGCGGGCTTAGATCGTCTCGCTGTAAATTTTCGATTAGCTGGAGTGTCAGCCTTTCGCCGCTAACTATAACAGAGTCAAGCATAGAGACGCTTTCGCCACGCTCCCGCAGCCTTAAACACGCAAGCCGCCGCCTGTGCCCTGCGACAATCTCAAACATTTCAAGACCCGTGTCGTTATTTTTGCCGAGCGATTTAACCAGTGCTGGCTCTAACTGCCCGACAGTTAAAATGCTGTTGGCAAGCTCGTCGATATTGTTGTAATCAGTGCGGACATTTTCGCCGACGATTATCTGATCAAGTGGTATTTGCCGGAACCGTCCGGCGTTTTCTAATTTTGGCATATCACATCTTCTCCTTTATTGAGTTAAATATATCTTTGTAAATTTCAAGCAGCACCCTTTTTAGTTTTGCGTAACACTCGCGGACTTGCTGTTGGCTAACGATTAGTTTTTGCTGCTCTTCGCCAGACGAAGCGCACAAGTCGCTTAATTCTAAAGTCCGCAACGCTTTTACAGCGTCGTCAAAACAACGTTGCGCAGATTCAATTTTTTTATAATCCTCGTCCGATTTTTCGACGAGTTCGCAAAGCATTCTTTTTGTTGCTACTGTCAATTCTGTTATTTTGCTATTCATTGACAAACTCCTTTTTTTTTGGTATTTTTGCACCTAACTCGACAGTGCAGAGCGTTTCCGGCGTAAAGGCAACAACGCCTTTGGTTTTTAATTCGTTCGCCATCGTATACGCTAGATCGAGATCGCCAGTAAACATTACGGGAAATTTATTTTTTATCGCACACAAAATTTCCTTTTTTTGTGCGCCGGACAGTTTTTTAAGCAGTGTCCTAGATATAAAGTTTTCTATTTTCAACATTTAATACCTCCGCCAATAACGTATTTAACATAGTCCTCTAGGCGCTTGCGAACCGAAGCTGCCAATGGGTAATGCACGTCATTAGTTAGTTTTTTTAGCGACGCAATATATGGCACAGGGTCTGGGATTAAAAACTCGCCGAATTCGCTGCGGTACATTTCAACGATGCCCGGCAAGTTAGTTTTTGAGCTAAAGGCATTCATGCAGACAAATGTTTCTGCGTCTAATCCGTATTGTTGCAATTCCGAAAAGTACAACTTGGTTGCCTCAAAGTCTATGCGAGAGCAGGTGCCTGGAATTACAAGCGCATTTGCCGCAAACACCGCGTTGCGCGTGTGCGAGCCAACATAACCTGGCGGGTCAATTATTATATAATCGTACCGCTCCATTAACCCCGATCGCTTTAAATTTATTTTTAATTGTACATCGGAAATATTATTTAACAAAACATTTTTAATATTCCCGGGTATTAGGTCGATGTTTTCAGAGCATTTATAAACGCCTTGAAAATTTTCGACCGCCGCCGATAGAAATTCCATCGACGTGTAATCCTTTAATAATTGACCATAACACTGCGATAGGGCGCAGTTGGAATCTAAGTCAATGCCAAGGACTTTTTTTCCGTTTCTTGCCAGTGTTTCCATAGCCAGCACGTTAAGCGTTGTTTTTCCCGTCCCGCCTTTCCAAGAGGACGTTGTAATAATCATACACATAATGTCTCCTTGTGAAGTTTTTATTTTTTGTTTGCCGCGCCGCTTCACTCTGCGCGGTCTTAGAAATTAATTTAAACCCTCCTTTGCAAATAGTTTCCCGAATCGTTGTTTTGCAACCTCATGCTTGCCTTGAACGCTTTGCAAAATACACGCCGTCACATAAGTTTTTTCTTGACAATATTTCGCTTGAGCATCTATCAAGCGAAATGTATGCCGCCAGTATTCTAATAATTGCCTTGGGGCTTTTATCGCTTCGAATTGCCCGGGTAAAATTTCATACTCTCCAAACTTTCCATAAATATATAAACCGCCGCCTTCTGTAACCTCAGCGTCGTATTCGCCGGGCTTTAAATAATTATTTTTTTTAGAGTCACGACGGATCGGTATTAGCGTCCGTATGCGTATCTTTAACATCCGCAAGCTCCTCCTTCATTTTGCTTAAATGCGCCTTGGCATTTTTTAGCGTTTTGGTCATTTTGTCGATGCAGTCAATAATTTCTAAATAACACGGCGGTTTGGCGGTCAACTCATTTTGTAGATTATTAAAATCGCCCATAAGCTCTAATAAGACCTCTATGAGTTCGTGCCTTTCGTCAATCATTAATCCGCACCCCTTTCCGCGTAATTATCGGGCAGCTTAACGTCGTATTTATCCGCGTAATCTCTTAGCTCCCTGTCTGTTATCGCAAGCCAAGGAATAACATCGTCTCTGTGCCAACAGCGACGGCCGCCGACCATCTGGTAATTACGTCCGCAGCATGGGCGTAAAAAAGAGCGCTGGCGGTACGTTGTTAATAATGGGCCGCCCTTAATAGCAGCCGCCTGTTCCAACGTCACCCACTCCGGCAACCCCTCAAACCGCGATTTCTCTTCAGCACCTTGCCGCTGCTTTAGGATTTCCAATGTCATATGCTCAACCGCAATTTTTATCCCTTGTAATTCCAGGGATTCGCTGCTATTCATTACCTACCTCCAAACCGCTGCTTGCCAGCGTTTGCTTTACCCATTCGCACTCAACCAGTGCCGTACCGCGAATAAACACAGGCGCTCCTTTACTATCTTTTAGGCGTTTTAACATCCACACGCTCGATACCCCTGTTTGGAAACTTGCGTCACAAATACTCCGATATCGAATGCCTCCCAAATAAACAGGGCAGGGACTGCCGGCCGTGTGGCGAGGCGCAATGGTGCAGGTATTCAAGATGTTTTCTCCGCATAAAACTCGCCGCTCTTGGCAGATTCCCAAAACGCCGTCCAGTCCAGTGTTGGCAAGCCGAGGTGCTCCTTGCACCAGTATTCGGCGGCAAGCTCCAGCGCGGCGAGGTTATACGCATAGCAATACAGCACGTTGTTATCTTTTTTTTTGCAGCACTCCGCCGCGAGTTGCTTAAAATAATCGTCATGACAGTCCTCTCTAAAATTAGGATACCAAGGCGGCTGTAGTTGCCCGGTAACCCAAAACGATGAGGTAATGGCACTGCTAATTCTGTCCTTGAGTTTGCCTGTGCTTACGTGCAGGGCGTTAGCGAAGCCGAGTTTTTCCTGCGCCGACGGGCTAAAGAACCGATATGTTTCACCGCTGGCAAGACAGTCCGTGCCCCTAACGGCAAAAGCGCTCCGGCGGCGGGTTTTGACATACTCGTAAACGTAGTCCGCGTTATAGCCAGAGTTGATCATCGTGATTTGTATCCGGTACACCTTGCCATCCGTGCCGACGTACCGCTTGTTATTGAGGATCGTATCGAGCTGATCCCACACGCCGTTAAAGTCGGCGGTGTTGCCTTCAATTTCGATAAACTCAAGCGTCCACGTTATGCCGCCCGCGCTGTAACCTTTAACATCTACGCACAGGCGGTTTTTTTTCACACCAACGGATGCCACGAGTATGAGGATCGGCGAGCCGGAATCCTGCACGGCGAGATCATTCGGTACGCCGCGGGCAATAAGCCCGGACTTTTCGTTACCGACAATAAAGCCTGTGCGTTTGAACTGGAGCGCCCGCTCGTACGAGTACATAGTCTTATTCCCCCATAATCTCTTTAACTTTTAAAAGAAAGCGCTGGAGTTCCTGCGTTGTGTGCTCGTGCGCTTCGCTAATTTGTTTTTCAGCCATTTTTTGCCTCCATTTATCCCCCTCCTCAAGCCGCAGGCTTTCCGCCAGAGCTTTTTTCATGCTGTTGCGCATATACTTCCGGCATATTGTTTTTGATCGCCTCCTCGATAAGAAACTCGATTTCGCCGCTTATTGACCGTTTGTGTTTCTGCGCTAAATCACGAACAGCTGCATCCATCCAAATAGGTAAACTGATTGAACTTGGTTTTTTCTGTGTTTTCATCATTGATATCGTGTCTCAAAACACGCCACATTGTCAATGGGTTTTACCGAAATTTATTGAAAAAAAATTAAAAATGTCCGACAATGGGGTATGGCAAAAGAAAAGAATATTAGGTATCCAGAATGGATACAGAAGGCAGTAGCAAGGTTTGCAGATATAAATAAAATTCCAAGCGTTTCAAAGGCTTTTATCTTTTTATTGGAATGCGAGCTAAACCGTCGTGGATACTTTAGGGAGACATATGAGCCAAATATTATAGACCATGCAATGCATAACGACATGAGAAACTACCACGAATCCCCTTCCGAGCGAGAAAAAAAGCTAGCTTTTGAATTAGGAAAAAAAGAACGAGAGAACGAAAGGCTAATGAACAAAATTAAAGAAGCGGGGATTCCCGAAGAGCCTCATTCAGTAATAGCTGGAATGGGTCGTTATGAAAACACCAAAAAAACCGGATGATAGAGCGCATAGAAAACAACGTAATTTACCCATATCCGTGGGTTTGGGCAGAAGCAGCCAAATAACTCTTAATGCGCCTTAAAGAGGGAACAGTTTTATTTGTTAACCCCTGCTATTAATATCGGCTTAAATATATCATATTTTGGCTACTTGCATTACAGGTTTTTAAAGCAGAACAGGAAGAGGCGTTTAAGCTAGGGGTAGAGGGAAAGGCGATAAATGACAATTAAAGAAATCGCGGAATTGTGTGGGGTTACTGAGCAAACAATCAGAAACTGGACGCATAAAGTAGCCGGAGACCCTACAAAAAATTTGCAGGGTTTAACCATTAAACTTCAAGAAGCAGAAAAATCAGGCACGACACCTGCCGATTTTACCCTTGAAGAAACTCTTGTTATAATCGGCGATGGCGGTAACAATAAAACACTTGCGGCATTATTGGCGGACAACGCAGCTCTCAAAAACGCCATCACCATAAGGACGGAAGCCACAACCCGCCTTGAGCGGCTAGAGAAAGCAGTATTCGCCGAGCACCTTGCCAGCATTAACTACGACCCGGAAGCCGTCCAACAAAGTAAAATCAAGCGGTTCTTAGTAGAAAATCTGAACATCACTGGCAGAAGGCAGGATTTTACTCATGCAGACGATTTATGGCGACGCTTTAGGCAGTTAGAGAGAGATAATTCAATTTGCATAGATGCCTTATTGTTTGCAGTTGAAAAAACCAGTCTTAGCGGAATAAGCGTCGTCAGAAAAAGAGCATACAAAGGACTTCGTGGCTGTAGGTTGCGTTTAGACGATTATTAACATTCTGTATAAACCTATATTGACATATATATACAAAGCCCATAAAATCATAATTACATATATGGAAAAATATGTAATATACAAACAAGGATCAGCGACAGAGCCGTACGAACTTGAGCTTACGCTTGATTCAATAACTATTTCATGCACCTGCCAAGCCGCAAACATGGGATTACCATGCAAGCATCGGATCAATGTCCTAAACGGACACACTTATGATGTAATAAACAAAGACGACGAAAATGTTTTAATGGCAATAAGTGTGGCATCGGATACAATCAGACAATCGGTTATCCCGAAATATTTAAAAGAACACGAAGCTGCAAAAAAAAACTTGAAAGCTAAAAACGAAGCAGCGGAAAAAATATTTAAAAAACAAAGAGACGCAATAATAGCGCTCGCGCTTAAAAAAGGAACTAAATCCGCAACAGAAAAAGCCTCCGCAGATTTAAACAACGCTTTACAAGATTGTGTGAATGCAGCTGCGGAAGTAGAAGGATTACTCAAAGCTCTCCAGACTGTTTTTATTCGCCCCTAATGCCTGATAATCACGACGACAAGATTTTAGGAAAAGCCTTCGCAGATTATTTTGCTGTTAATTCTTTATGTAGTATAGAGTTAGTAGCGAAATCAAAAAAAGCTTGCAGGACTTGACCTTTGACTCTTGTCGTCGAGGCAAAAAAAAACAACAGTAAAATTATCGAGCTGCCGCCGTGCGCCTTTTTACAGAACGCTAAATAACGTCAAAATAAAGGTCAAGTCAAGAGGTCAAGTCCGGCGGAAAATTAATCGAAAAAACAAAGGTTAATTAAAAAGTCAATTATTATATATAGCCATATATTGACATATATCACAAAAAAAACGTATAATCTCATTATATATATTTGTATATAAATATATAGACAGTGTGGAGAAGATTGTGGTTCTTGTCGTCGCGGGTTCGAGACCCGTCATCCACCCTGCAGTAAGGTTGGAAGAATACGACTCACATTTGTTTTTACAAAAATGAGGTGAGTGGTCTATCCACCCAAAAACGATGCGCCTGTAGCTCATCCGGATAGAGTAACGGACTTCGAATCCGTAGGTGGTGGGTTCGAGTCCCGCCGGGCGCAAGAACAAAATCAAACGGGAAGTTGCCGAAAGGAAGGCGAGTCCCGCCGGGCGTAAAAGCAGATCAACATACAAAAAACATAAAATCTTAATAATTTTGCATTAATTCCGATACATTTTGCCTCCAAATATGTTATAATCTATAGAACAAAACCAAAAAGGATAAAAATTTGTCTATTTTAGTCTCAAAGGGCGGAAAAAGTAAACTTCCTCGTATGATTTATGTAAAAATCGCCATATTTGCGGGACTAATGTTAATATCCGCCATCGCTATGCGGCCGATGCAAGCGGCTTTAACCTCGGCGATGGAGCAAATCAGGAGTGAATTTATAAAAAATATCGAAGATTTTACAGGTATGGAAATACATTATGCTTCGCTTCGCCCGTCATTTTTTGGACATTTTGATATTAGAGAATTAAGATTTTTGGTTAACGGAGAAGATTTTTTTTCTGTATCGAATGTAAGAATGCGCTTTTCAATTTGGGAATTATTGCTGGGACGAAATACATTTTTGCATACAGTTCAAATTAATCGCCCTGTATTTAATATTGATTTAGAAAGAGACAGATACATAATAGAACATATTTTTTCGCTTTTTACATATCCGCCCACCATTGAAGAAATATTAAAACAAACATTTATATTCCTTCCGCAGAATGTTGATTATGTAATTAGTAATTTAAGTTTTACTCTTATTGACAACGGCAGAATGTATAACATTAATAATTTTAATGTTAATGTTTCGGGCAAAGACGGCGATATTATTCTCTCGGGAAGGTTTAACGCAGAAATTGTTTACGAAAACTTTTTAAACAGAAATATCATATTTAATACTGATATAGGCATAAATATAATTGCTTCAAATGGCGAACAATCGCCGTCTGCGCAGGCGGAATTATCGCTGAACACATTTGTTTGTTCTGCTCAGAATACGCCAAATGTAAACCCGTCTCTTTTCAGGAGTTCCGTTTCCGGCGGTAATGCAAGAGAGGTTATTTTTTCTTTAAACCCGGCTGTTATTTCACTTGGGTTTAATGACGGTTTGTTAACAATCAATGACAATGGCGATAATTTTGATTACCTTTTTGTTTATGACACAAACACAAGCGAAATTTCCGCCGGCCTGAGTCTAAATGAATTTTTGTTATCTGATGTTATCGTATTCTCTGAACAATGGAATGATGTATCTGAAATAACCCGAATGAAACTGACAGGGGATTTGCACCTCAATTATAAAAATGAATTATTGGATTACGGCATTTATCTCAGCGGTTTGGATTTGCGCTTTCCCCAAAACAACAGCCTTAATATCAATATTTACGGAGATAGAGATTTAGTCACAATTGACGAGTTCAGTTTTTTCTCGCCTGCTGCCGAAGTCTCATCATCCGCCGGCCGCTTGCAGGGAAGTCTTTCGGTATTGGGCAGGCTGGACTTAAACTCATTTTTGCCGAGCGGAAGAATTAGTTTTGAACATTTTACTTTTACTGGAAGAGAAAGTTTAAATACAATATTAAATATTTCAAATAACAACGAAAGAATTCTTGTCGCAAGCGATGAAATTCGTTTTGCTCAAGCGCAAATAAATGACATAAGCTTGTATATATTTCCCCAAGAAAGGGATATAACAGTTTTATTTTCCAGTTACCTGGCAGACGAAGGCTCTATAGATTTTGAAGTTTTGTATAATTCTCCGCGGGAATTGACAGCTTCCGCAAGATTAAATTCTGTTTCTTTACATGAAATATATTCGGTGATTTCTCCGTTTATGGGTATGGGCAATTTTAACCTGCCGTTTTTTAATAATTTAAAAAATTCTTACATTGACACAGAAATATTTTTGTCAACTGATTTTAACAATGTTATTTTAAACGCTCCGGCTGTTAATTTTGATATTAACGGTTCTCCCGGGTTTTTGTCTTTGTCGGGAACCAACAGGCAAATTTTATTAAATAATGGAACATTTTTGTTTGATCAAAATGAATTGTTAATAAATGCTGATTTAAATTATTTAAACCCCAATGAACTCAATCTTGAATTAAACGCAAGTTTTATGGGATTATCATGGAATTTGGAAGGACATATTTTTGACAGAAATACATTTATTGTACATGACCCTAACGGTTTAAATATTTACGCAAATATATCAAACACCAATGTAATTTCCGCTTTTTTTGAAGCGCATGATTTTCCATTAATTATGAACATACCAAATCAAGGGCTGGGAATAGCGTATCTGAATTTATTCATAAATGCCAGATACGCCTCAAATGATTTATGGAATGTCGATATAAACAATTTTTCGATTCGTGACAGAAACGCTTCCGGAACGGATATTTTTAGAATTTCAGGAACGGCAAATCAATTCGGGGCAAGTTTTGGTGAATTGATATACAGAGATTTTGCCGGAATTTTGGAAGGCTCTGCGGACTTTGTCTGGAACGATAACTTTTCGTTTATCGAAATAAACGCAAATTTATCGGAAAGGCAAACTCAGGCGCAGGCGCAGTTTGACGAAGGATATATTTTTGTAGAGGGCTCAATCATAGACGGAAATATTGACATTCAAACATTAATCAACAATATGCGTGTAAACAGATTCTTCGGCGGAAGCGAAACAATTTTGCTTACGGCTGACGCCGGAGTTTCATGGAATTCCATAAATTCTTTTAACGCCGACATTAATATATCTTCGCTGAGAACAAGGTTTCAAGACAATCCACTGGATGTTTCAGTGAATATCAGTCTAAACAATGATGAAATTTTGTTTAACGATTTTGATTTAGTTATTTCCGATTTAAGAACTGTTTTTCCGGAATTCAGATTTAACAGGGCAGAAGGAATAACAAGTCTCAGGGCGAATTTAAGCGGAATGTTAATGGAAAGAAGTCTTGAAGGCATAATCACTCTGAACGCTAATTTTAATCAAACAGATTCATGGCAGGATATTCGCAGCGCCTTGGATGTTTTAGACGGTGTTCTGAAATTCGAAAATATACTTTACAGCGGAGCCGCAGCGGAGCCGTTTATGTTTAACTTTTCCGCAAATCATGGAACTACCTCCGTCAGCGGCGGAATCAGGGATATGTTCAGGCTTAACATGGACAATGAAGGAAATTTTTTCGCAGGTCTGTCCGCTCCTTTGCCGATACGCGGGTCTTTGGCAGGTACTTTCAGAAACGGTATTATCAACGCAAGTTTTAATAATTTCTTTTTTGATTTAGCCGGACTTTGGTCATTAATATCCAGAAACAATGATTTTAATATAAGCGGCGGTTTTATTACGGGAAATATCGATATTCGCGGCCCAATTTTAAATCCGGAATTTTTTGGAAATGCGAGAGGTTCAAGCATTCGTTTTCAAGTGCCTAATTTTATCCCTGAAGATATCCGTCTTGTTCCGTTTAACGCAGTATTGGAAGGATATGAAATTGCTTTCGGTCCTGTTTCCACATCGGTAGGAGCAGGAAACGGAACCACTCACGGGTGGTTTGTTTTTGAAAATTGGGTTCCTGTAAATATCGGTTTGGATATCGTTATACCAAGAAATACTCCTGTTCCTTATGATTTTAATATAGCCGGATTTTTAGCGAATGGAAATGCTTCGGGTAATATAAATCTTTTAATTGAATCTTTGTTTTCTCCTGATTCATCAATGGAGATAAGCGGCGATTTTTTAACAACTAACGCTGTACTCGGTGTCAATATGGAAGACGCAAGGCAAAACATGGAAAGAGACGACTCTCTTGAAGATATAGGAATTTATATAACTACCAATTTCAGAATAACTGCCGGCTCTGATGTTGAATTTTTATGGCCGAATTTGCTTAACCCCATTTTAAGAGCCAGTCCGGAAATGGGAACTGTTATTTTAGCTTCTTCGGATAACATGGCGGGGCAATATATGCTGCACAGCGATGTAAGAATTCGCTCGGGAGAGTTAAATTACCTTGATCGCAGTTTTATTATCCGCCAGGGAAACATCACTTTCAGGGAAAATGAAACCAGATTTGATCCGCATTTCAGCGCCAGAGCCGAAATTCGCGACCGGGCAGAAGCGGGCCCTGTAACAATTTCCATGATTGTAGAAAATCAGCCTTTATTGAGCTTTGTCCCAAGATTTGAGTCAAACCCCGGCATAACCCAGCTTGAACTATATTCAATCTTAGGGCATAATATGATGAATGTTCAGGGAGATGATCAGGCGGATATGCGTTTTTTAATCGGCTCCACGGCAGAGATATTAACTCAGGTTATCGCGACCTCAGATGCGTTTACACAGCTTGTTTTTATGCGGCAATTTGAAAGGCAGGTAAGGAATTGGCTGGGGCTGGATATGTTCACTGTCCGCAGCAGGTTTTTTCAAAACGCTGTTGTAACAGGAGCAACCGGAGGATTTGGGACAAGTTTTGATGATGAAATGAATAGAGGCCACAGGGTTGGTAACTTTTTTGACAATACGACTGTTTTCATAGGTAGATACATCGGGCAGGATATATTTGTCCATGGTATGTTCAGAATGAGATATGATGAAAACAATATTTATTTTGGCGGTTTAAGGTTTGAGCCTGATATTGGAATTGAATTACAAAGTCCTTTTGGAGTAAATATCAGATGGTCTTTTTTCCCATATCACCCTGAAAATTGGTGGGTGAGTGATAATTCGATTACTCTAAGCTGGAGCAGATCATTTTAGGAGTTTTAATGAAATTTAGAGTTTTTGCGATTTTTTTGTTTTTCTTGGCAGGTTTGTGCTTTGCTCAGGAAACGGCAAATGCAAACGGTGAAGAAGACTGGTATCTTGGAAGACCTATCAGAGATATAACTTTTTCCGGGTTAAGGAATATTCACGCTTCAGAACTTGATGGGATAATGAACCCTTTCAGAGGGCGTCTTTTCGATTACAGTTTGTTTTGGGAAATTTCCGGCAGGCTCTGGGCGTTGGAATATTTTGATCAAGTCGAACCTTCACTTCGGCGGGGCGGTATCGGCGGCAATGATGTTGTTATCAATTTTACTGTTGTTGAACGCCCGACTATTAACAGAATAACTTTTGTCGGGAATAATAATATACGGCGTACGGAATTAAACGACGCTATAATGACACGGTCACGTGATATACACAATCAGGCAAGACTGCGTTCTGACATCGAAGCTATTACCAATTTGTATATTGAACGAGGTTATCCGAATGTAGTTGTTACCGTTTCCGAAATACCGGCGGACAACCAGACAATCAATCTTGTTTTTAATATTGTTGAAGGCGGCAGAATAACTATCTCAAGAATTGAGTTTCATGGCAATTCAAGGTTTTCTAACAGACAGTTAAGAGGCCAGTTGTCATTAAGAGCGAGCTCTCTTTTAAATGACGGAGCGTTTCAGGAAGCAAAACTTATCGCGGACAGGCAGGCTTTAACAAGGTTTTACCATGATCGCGGATATATCAATATGCAGGTAAGAGACGTTACTCGAACAATCGATACAGATGACGGCAGAGGAACAAATTTGATTCTTACTTTCATGATTGACGAAGGCAGCGAATTCAGATTTGGCGGTATCTCATTTGCGGGCAATGTAATTTTTTCTGATACTCAGCTTCAAAGGCTTGTCACTTCCAGAGTAGGCGATGTTGTTAATATGAGCCGTCTTGAAAACGATATGCAGCGTGTATCAGACCTTTATTTTGAGAACGGATATATTTTTAATTCAATTACAAGAATACCTGAAATAAATAACGAAACCAATACGATTTCGTATACGATTCATATCATTGAAAGAGGAAGAGTCTACGTTGAAAGTATTACGGTTATTGGAAACAGGAAAACCAGAGAGGAGGTAATTTTACGGGAAATCCCGTTGGTTCCAGGTGATGTTTTTTCTAGAACAAAAATAATGGACGCAATGAGAAATCTTTTTAACCTTCAATATTTTTCCATGATAATTCCCGATACATTGCCGGGAAGTACCGAAAACTTAATGGATTTGGTCTTTACTGTGGAAGAAATGCCCACAACAGATATTTCATTTGGTCTTACCTTTTCCGGAAGTGCAGACCCTGATGCGTTCCCAATTTCCGGGCTTTTAAGATGGAATGATCGTAATTTGGCGGGAACCGGAAATGAACTTGGTGTCGAGATAAATTCGTCAGTTGTTGACTCTTCTAATTTTTCAGTCAATTATCTTCACAGGTGGGCTTTTGGATTGCCTTTATCGCTTGGTATAGACTTATCCGCTTTTTATTCCACTCGTTTTGCAACGATGAATAACCAAAATCCGGTTTGGTTTGGAAATGAACCTTGGGCGTTTCCTGATGGTTTCAATTCACGGGAAGAATTTGACGCTGCCGGCAGAATTCCTGCCAGAGATTATTTGATGGATTATGACCAGTGGTTTTTATCACTCGGTGTTAATACAGGATACAGATGGCTTACCCCTGCGGGCATTTTTGGTCTGAGCGGTGGAGTAAGATTTGGTATCTTGCGAAACTCTTATGACGAACTTTACAGACCTTTTGATCCTGTTCTTAGAGCCGGAAACAATACCTGGATTCCAAGACATTCAATTTGGATGGCGATGTCGCTCGATCAACGGGATATTTTTTGGGATCCAAGCAGAGGTTTCTTTCTTTCTCAACGTTTTGGGTTTCACGGTTTAGGGGATAACGAAAGAGAGCATTTCCTCCGCACCGATACAAGGTTTCAGTTTTTCCATACTTTATTAAATATTCCTGTGACAGAAAACTGGAATTTCAGAACGATATTTGCGTTTCATACAGGATTATCACTGATTTTACCTCAACCTCAATTTTTGGGTGATGGACGCAGAGATGAGCATGGAAATCCCAGAATAGAAGACTCAAACCGTCTTGCTGTAGACGGGATGTTTGTAGGAAGAGGGTGGAGTGATCAATTTAGATTTAAAGGACACTTGCTTTTAGATAGTTGGGTAGAATTAAGATTCCCGCTTGTTCCCGGAGTTTTGGCGTTTGATTTGTTTTTTGACAGCGCCGGAATTGAGAACCCGGACAGATTAGGAGATTATTTCGCCGCTTTTAGCTGGGAAAGACTTAGGTTTAGTTATGGCGGAGGTATACGCTTTACAATTCCGCAATTCCCGATCCGTTTAAGTTTGGCAAGACGGTTTAGAATTATAGACGGCGAAGTTCAATGGCAGTC
>WQWD01000003.1 GCA_009785545.1 Treponema sp.
AAAATGTCAAAATAAAGCACAAAAGAACCGCTTTTTGCAACATTCCCGTAAATTTACTTTTTTCCATAGGTGAAACTCCTTGCATTATGGCTAACACAAATAAAATATAGCTAACAAATAATAAAATCAATGTTAAATGCAAATTAGCGCTTACAAACTATTGACCATATTATAGAAAAAAACATAAAATGTCAATATGTCATAGTAGTACAACAGGGCAACAACATCCGGCGATAAAAAAGAAATACAAGGCTGGCTCAGTCTGTATATAAATTTAGCGTTTGTGTTGATAGTTTCAATATGAATGCGAAGGAGTTTTTATGAGAAGGATTCTCAACATTTTTAGTGTTATCGCTTTCATTGCGATAATCGGCTTCACACTTGCCGGCTGTGAAGGACCAATGGGACCTCCAGGAGAGAGGGGGCCGCAAGACCCTCCAGTGCTGGTACTTCAAATTGATACCAACGTCCCTCTAAACGAAGTTACTATACTTCGCGGGCGTACGTATTTTCTTGAAGCATTGGTGTATCCTCTGGATGCCACAGTTCAAACATTGGCTTGGCAGGTAGATGACATTCCCTCCAACAGGTTAGTCAGCATTGACACAGACCTTTCGGGAAGGTTTGCCATTTGGGGTGGAAATTCTGTCAGAGTAACAGGGCTTTTAGGTGGTACTGCAAAAATACGAGTTACAGCGCTTGGCAGCGGAAACACAGAAGTTTACACCATTGTCGAAGTTACGGTCGTGGATGTTGCCCAACAAGTTGCCGCTCTCTATATTTTGAATGACAACAATAATTTACCAGCTTCCGCAACAATAGTTACGACAATCGAGGATGAACCAATTGCGCCGCAATTGCTTTATTTTGGCGGAAATCCAATAACAATCACTTTGACAACAGGAGAACATGGCGGAGATACTCTATTATTAGATCGTGTTGGCTCCATGTTTACAGTAGGCGACGGCGTTACTCTTATACTGGAAGACATTAAACTGCGTGGTATTGCGGCTAATTCCGGCTACCCTGTAGTGCTTGTAAGCGAAGGCGGTACGCTTGTTATGAACGAGGATGGATTGATCTTCGGTAATACCAACCCGCTTAGTTACATAATGCAATTCCCGGAAGGAAGAGTAAGAAGGCAAGGCGGCGGCGTACGAGTTGATCCGGGTGGAACATTTAACATGAACGATGGAGAAATCTCTGGCAATTCCGCCGCTCTTGGAGCTGGCGTTCATAACAGAGGTCTCTTCAACATGACTGGCGGTTTGATTACCCAAAATAACGCTACCATATTGGGAGGCGGCGGCGTGTCCAATTATTCGGGCGGTGTTTTTAACATGACCGGCGGGCGTATTTACAGAAACTCAACCAGCAGCGGCATGAGTGTAGCGGGAGGCGGTGTGCGTAACATTGGAACCTTCACAATGAGCGGCGGAAGAATCTACTTCAATACAACACCATCCATTGGCGGCGGTGTTTCTAATATGCCGGTTCTTCGTTTTGAACACAATCCTGTTTTCAATATGGAAGGGTCAGCGATTATTTCAAATAACACAGCGGTTGAAGGCGGCGGAGTAAACAATAATTTAAACGGCGTTTTTAACATGAGCGGCGGAACAATTACAGAAAATAGCGCAAATTCCGGCGGCGGTGTAACAAACTTTGGTCAGCTTCGAGAACATACGGCTTTGTTTAACATGACCGGCGGAACTATCTCAGAGAACACAGCAGGCGGAGTTAATCAGCAAGGAAACCCTCTCGGTCGAGGAGGCGGAATTCTGAACGCTGCCAGCGCAGTCTTAAACATGATTGGCGGAACAATCACTGAAAACAGCGCAAATCTTGCGGGCGGCGGAATTGATAATGCCGGCGGTGTATTCCAAATAAGCGATGGAAGGATTTACGGTATTGATGATCCAGCGGAGGCGAATACAGCGCCAACCGGAGCGTCGTTTGCGGTGAGATCCATTACAATTCCGGGTCTTGGCGAGGGCGAAGTCCTTTTTTATACACCAACATCACGGCGTGGAACATTTTCCCCTAATAACCCCGGCGGCGAGTTTACGCCTGTAGGTTCGGAATTGGAAACTACCAATAACACCATGATTGTAATTGACGGTGACTTATGATAGCTAAAGGAGACAATATGAAAAAAACATTTAAATATTTTTTGATAATTGCCGTGATAACCGCTTTTGCGTTTTCCGGCTGCGAAGGTCCTGAAGGACTTCCGGGAGGCCCTTCAGGACAATGGCCGGATCCAGAGGGTCAAACCACTGTTAACATTCTGATGGACTCTATTCAGGTTTCTTTGGCTCGTGGTAATAATACCACTCTTACCGCAACAGCGCAGCCAAGTTATTCAACAGTTTCAAGGTTGACATGGCGTTTAGAAGATGAGACTTCCGCCGAAATAATAAGGCTTTCAAGGCCCGGCTCAGGTTCGGCCTCATCTTCATTAAGCGGAGGTTCTGTTGTTGTAACCGCTCTTACAGGCGGGGAGGCAAGAATCCGTGTTACAGCGCTTGGCGGCGGCAATACCGAGCTTGCTACTATTATTACAATAACAGTGCCAAGTATTACCAATCACCTGAACGCTTTGCGTACTTTGGAAACACTTCCTCCAACCTTTTCAATACCGATGGAAGCTGCCGAAGATTTAATCTTGCCCGAATTTTTGTATTTTGACGGTGAAACTGTCGAAATTACCATAACAGGGACAGGAGAAACTTTGCTTCTTCAAGGAACTGGTGCTTTGTTTAGGATTGGTAATGGGGTTACTTTGAGGCTGCAAGGCGTTACTCTGCAAGGACTAAACCCAAATCCGGGCGGCGCTTTTGTGATTGTTGAGAATGGCGGAACTTTGATTATGGAAGCCGGCTCAAAAATTACCGGCAATATAAATACTGCTCCCGGAACTGGAGTGAACCTTGTAAATCAGGGCGGAGCTGTACGTATCAATTCTGGTGGAACGTTCACAATGAATGACGGGGAAATCTCCGACAACTCCACTATTGTAGAAGGCGGAGGCGTATTTAACTTAGGTACGTTTAATATGAATGGCGGGACAATCTCCGACAATGCTACTACTTCAGGGGTTGTTATAACCTCTGGAGGAGCCGGGGTCAGCAATCGAGGTACTTTTAACCTAAACGGCGGTTTGATCTTGTTTAATACAGTTAATGCGGCTAGAGGGGCAGGCGGCGGCGTTCTTAATGCACTTACCGCTTCTGTTTTTGTAATGGTTGACGGCTCTATTATTGGTAATGAAGCCGGCTCCGGCGGTGGTGTAATAAATTTCGGTGAATTTACCATGCATGACGGATTAATTTCTCAAAATGATGCCTTAAACACAGTTGGAGCTGATTTACCGGGCGGCGGAGGAGTGAGCAATTTTCGTAACTTCACTATGCTCGGCGGAACAATCTCTGACAATACTGCCGCAATAGAAGGCGGAGGGGTTATAAATTATTTTGTTTTTACGATGGAAGATGGAGAGATTTCCGGCAATACTACTTTTTACGGAGGCGGTGTAGCCAACAGAAATACCTTTAATATGCACGGAGGAACAATCTCCGGCAACACTGCCGAATACGCCCAAGGGCTTAGAGGCGGCGGCGGCGGTGTTTGTAACTTGGGCAGCACTTTTTATATGTTTGGCGGAACAATCTCAGGTAACAAAGCAGGTCATGCAGGCGGCGGAGTGGATAACGATGCGGGAACCTTCAGAATGATAAATGGCATTATTCATGGTACTAACGAAACTGCTACGGCGTTAAGAAACGAATCCGAAGTAGGTTCTGCTCTGTTTGCCGGCGCTGCCGGAGCTACTGCGGAACGTGGTACGTACTCAGGCGGTGTTTTTACGCAGATTGCTAATATTCTCACCAGTAACACCACTATAAACGTAGTAAATGGTGTGAGACAGTAAATCAACAACCTCGCCCTGAAGGGACGAGGTATGTTGTTCTAATAAGGAATTGCAGTCAGGGTTTAATACCTTTTTAACCGCCCTGAAGGGCGGGGTATTAAACCCCTCTGCACGAATAAAATTAAAGGATTATAAATGAAAAATATTTTTAAATTATTACCCGCCTTTTTGGCGATAATTGTACTTATGTTCGCAGCGTGCGAAGGCTCTATGGGAGAGACAGGGCCGGATGGGCCGGAATGGAGACCAGATCCCGAAGGGCCTTTAGTGCCCCCGGTAGACAAAGTAATCAGAGTGGACGTCGATGAATACGAAATGACAGTCCCTCTTGGTCTTCCGCAAATTCTTACACCTGTGATATACCCGGATACAGCCGTTGTCCAGACGCTTCTTTGGGAGCTATACGACGACGCTTCCGGCGAAGTTGTACGCCTTACAAGAGCTACAGCTCCTTCCGAAATTGATCCGGGCCCCGGGTTTCCAATGCTGGTTGCAAACCAAGTAATGGTAACCGGGATCGCAGACGGGCAAGCAAAAATAGTTGTGTCTGCTCTTGGCGGAGATGACGATATGGAGCCGACAATCATCACTGTAACCGTAGAAGGTCTTTACACAAGAATTGCGGCTTTAAGCGGAAGCGGAACTCTTACAGCGTATGCCAACGAGCGTATCCCTCCAAATCGAAATTTATTCTTTGACGATGATTCTGTCAGTATCACCTTAACAGGGGCAGTTCCGGGTATTACGCTGACTGTTGCCAGTCCCGGTCATATGTTTGTTGTCGGTAACAATGTTACTTTTACAATTGAAGACATTACTTTGAGAGGTATTCCCGGCAATACAGGCGGCGCTTTGGTACGTGTTAATAATGGCGGTACTCTGGTTATGAACACAGATTCACGTTTAACTGGTAATGTCAACACAGACCTTGCGGCTAACAACAACTTTGGCGGCGGCGTGTTTAACTTAGGTCGATTCTATCTGCGTGACGGCGAAATTTCAGGCAACCGTTCTGCTATTCCCGGCAACGGACACGGCGGCGGTGTATTTAATTTAGGCGTTTTCATCATGGAAGGCGGTATAATTTCCGGCAATGACTCAACTGACGCCGGCGGCGGTGTGAGTAACGGTCTTGTTCGCAACAATGTAGTAACCGAAGGAACTTTTACAATGCTTGACGGTTCAATTGTTAATAACTTTGCGAACCGTTTTGGCGGAGGTGTAGATAACGCCGCTGGTTTATTTATGATGTTTGACGGCACAATCTCAGGAAATTTTCTTACCAATGCAAGCGCAGCCAACCAATTCGGCGGAGGTGTGTTTGTAAATCCCGGAGCCGAATTTGTAATGCACGAGGGGACAATCTCTGATAACACTGGAGGTCTTGGAGGCGGCGTACACATATCAGCCGCTATATCAAGCCAGCAGCTCACCTTGCCTGCCGGAGAGTTTGTCATGTTTTATGGGACGATAACCCGCAATCTTGCTGCGCAAACAGCCCTAGGCGGCTCAGGCGGCGGCGTTGATGTCAGAGGTATTTTTGTCATGAATGACGGTTATATTACCAGCAATGAAGCCGAAAATCTTGGCGGCGGCGTAAATATTGGCATGGATGCCAGATTTACCATGCTTGGCGGTAATATCACCGATAATGCCGGGGGAAATGCCGGCGGCGTAGAAAACTCAAATGGTATTTTCCAGCTTGTTAACGGGAATATTTCCGATAATACAGCCGGTGCGTTTCCGGGCAACGCAATGCTTCGCAACACCGGCGGAAACGCAAGGTCTCATCGAGGAATGTTGATCGGTGGAACCTTTGCCGAAAGTGGTACTTTGCCTAATACCAGTATTGCCCTGCAAGCGGCAAACGGTGTTTTAACCCCTCCAACCAGAGAGGGCATTCTTGCGAATCAACTCGATTGGCTGAGGCTTTTCGCAGTGAGCGGCGAATCATACGAAATTGCAATAACCGCAAATGAAGTACTTTTCCCGGTGCAATCATTATTGCCGACAGGCAGAACCGATGTTACCATAACTCTTAATGGTGCAGGCGTTATGCGCAACATCAACCTTACCACTTCGACAGGTATTTTGGGAGGAAGCCTTTTTACTGTAGGTTCAGGAGTTACTCTTATACTTGAAGAAAATATCACTCTTATAGGACGTTCTGGTGTGATTGCCGCTGAAAGAAATAACAGTCCGTTAGTTATAGTAAACAACGGCGGTGTTTTCCGTATGAACGCAGACACAAGGCTTATGAACAATAGTAATAATGCAGCAGGGGCTCTTGGCAGCGGCGGTATACTTGTAAATAACGGCGGCCATTTTATTCTTGACGGCGGCGAAATATCCGGCAATGCGACAATTCAAGTTGGCGGTACTGTGGGTCTTAATAACGCAGGCAACGGCGGCGGAGTGCGTGTTGAAGACGGCGGCAGATTTGATATGTTAGCCGGAAGAATATGGGGTAATACAGGTCGTATCGGCGGCGGTGTGTTTGTCAATATCGGCGGTGTTTTCCAAATAGAAGGCGGAACTATCTACGGTACGAATGAACCCAATACGGAGCTTAGAAATACATCCATAATTGCCGGAAGTATGTCTCTTCGCAATGCCGGCACAGCCCAATTTGGAACGTTCAATAATGATGTTTTTTCCGAAGACGGTAATTTCCCTAATCTTAATACCACTATAGATGTGATTAACGGCTTCTTTTACATACCGTCAGCGCCGCCGCCTAATGCGGCATTAAACGTCCATTTTGATTGGCTGCGAGAATGGGGATATAGTGGGATAGATCATAACATCCACATTACCGCTCCTCTTACTACAGTTGCTCCTAATATTACAGTTTTTCCTGAAGAAATAGTTAATGCGACTATTCGCATTAGCGGTGATACTGGAACAGAGCGTATCAGCCTTAGTGCCAACGGAGTGTTATTTGATATACCGGCCGGTATTACTTTAGTTTTGGAAGATGTCACCTTGATGGGGCGCGGGCCAAATGCGGATCCTGTTACTGACGCCAATAATAATCATTTGGTAAGAGTGCAAGGTACTCTGATAACGAACGGCAACACGGTGATCACCGGTAATACTAACTCTAACACTACTGCTGGTTTAAATGGCGGTGCAGGTGTACGAGTAAACGCCGGCGGTAGATTTATAATGAATAACGGTACAATATCGAGAAACACAACTTCCGGTGAAGGAGCAGCTTTTTCCCCGGGCACAGGTTTCGGCGCTGCTGTACGTATTCAATACGGCGGTACTTTTGATATGCTTGGCGGAACAATTTCCGGGAACAGCGGCTCAGCCGGCGGTGGTGTATTTAACGCCGGGACTTTCCGTATAGTAAACGGAACAATTTACGGTATCGATGAAGCAAATAATGCACTCAGAAATATTGCAAGAACATTTCATGTCGGTGATGCCTTGCATAATGCTGACACAGGCGCAGTTTCTCCGGACGGCCCGGGTGTAAGCCAGCACGGTACATTCACATCCGTTGACACAGACGGACTTCCTGTCGGCTGGTCTTCCCAGGGGGATTTACAGACATGGGATCTTTCGCTTAACGTGGCAGGCGGTGTTTGGGTTCCTCCGAGTAGGGCAGGCAGTGTTGCGGCACAACTTGCCTGGCTGCGCACTTTTGGAACTGACGGCGGCGACTATGAAATTTTAATAACCTCCAGTGAACCTGAGGTGATTCTTCCTTCAAATCTTGCTGCAAACTTTTTCCAATCACTGCCTACTGACAGAACTATAACTGTCCGCTTTCGTGGTGTCGGTGGAATGCGTACTATCACTTCTCCAAATGTAGCTGGTGCCGCTAACCAAGGTGTATATTTTATAGTACCTGACGGTGTTACTCTCATACTTGAAGAGAACATCACATTGTTAGGACGCCGTGCCGTAGCTGATGGGGGGACTTTTGTTAGCACCAACAACCAACCTGTTGTACGAGTGCTTGATGGTGGTACTTTTATAATGAGACCAGATTCAAAGATTACAGGTAATCAAAATTCTGTTAATACCGGCGGTGCGTATGGCAGTGGTGTAACTGTAATGAATGGCGGTGTATTTATCTTGGATGGTGGAGAAATTTCTGATAACAGGCACATGCTTGCTACGGTTACCAATGAAAATAACCGGGGTGCCGGAGTACACATTCGACCCGGCGGCAGATTTGATATGCTGCGTGGAACAATTTCCAATAATAACGGTCTTGTTGGCGGCGGTGTATTTGTTGCTGAAGGCGCTACTTTCCGAATCGGCGGCGGGACTATTCATGGTGCTAATGCGGCAGTAGGGATTGCCAACATATCAAGAACTGCCGGCGCTGCGTCTTTGTTCAGCATGGGAGAAGTCCAATACGGTACTTTTACCGGCGGCTATCTTGCTCCGATTTTTACGCCTAGTCCGTCGTTCCCTGATTTTGGTACTACAGCAGCTACCATAGCAGTAGTTGACGGAGATATGGTATCTCCTGTGAGAGGCACAATACCGTCTTCTCTTACTGATGAGGCACTGGCTTGGATTACAACTTTTGCGCAAGAGGATGACACCTTTACCTTTACGCTAGCCGAAGGAGAAGAAACCGTCCTTCCGCCGGCTCATCTTTTATTATCTACATTACCGGCGGGCAGAAATAATTCTCTTACTCTTATAGGCGTTGGGGAAGGGCATACTATCAGGCTTCCAACTGAGGCGGTTGCTGCCAATCAAGGTTCGCTTTTTGTGATACCTGCCGGTTCGACTCTTGTATTAGAAAATGTCACACTTGAAGGCCGCAGCGGAACAGCATTAAATGGGAATATCCATCCTTTGGTGCGAGTAGAAGGCGGAACTTTGCAAATGAATGCCGGGTCAAGAGTTATGAATAATAATAATGTTGCTACCAGCAATCTTTTTCCAAATCATCAAGGCGGCGGCGTGCGTGTAAACAGTGGCACATTTGTGCTTAATGGCGGAATTATTTCCGGAAATATAGCTGTGACAGGCGCTGCCGGAGGCGGCGTACACGTTGCTGCGGGCGGAACATTTGATATGCAAAGTGGCGAAATATGGGGGAATTCTGCGTCTGCGCTTAACGGCGGCGGCGGCGTATTTGTAGCAGGTGTTGCTGACAATCCGGGTACTGTAAATATGTCCGGCGGAAGAATTGGCGTTCAAGAGAGAATCGAAGAGCCGCCGGCCGGCACACCGATTGGCAATTTTACAATGGGAAATACAAGCGGAGCCGGTGTAAATGTTGCTGCCGGAGGTGTGTTTAATATGACTGGCGGTGAAATAGCGAATAATGATGCCAGAGGAGCTACCAGTGCAGGCGGCGTTCGTGTTGTAGGTATTGGTACTAATCCCGGTACGTTTAACTTGATTAATGGAGCAATCCGCAGCAATATTGCGCACACGACAACGGGGACAACAGCTGGAGGCGTACGCCTTGACGGTGCCGGCGCAATATTTAATATGCGCGGCGGAACTATCGCCGGTAATAGAGCTTTCTCTGTTGCAAACAATGCGGCAGGCGGAGTGAATGTTTTAAACAACGCTGTTTTCCGCATAAGTGACGGCACTATCTACGGAAGCAATGCCGCAGAAAATCTTCAAAACATAGGAAGCGGTGCGGCTTGGGATGCGCTTTTCCGGGCAACAGCCCATAATGCGCAGCACGGCGGATTTGATAACGGTGAATTTCAACCTGTCGCAAATTTGCCAAACTCTGACAACACACTTGTTGTAGTTGATGGCGAGTTGCAATAACTTGTAAGGGAAAAGGACTGTCCGAAAAGTTGGTTACTTTTCGGACAGCCCCCTTTTTCCTTTTTATAAAACTATGGGTGGGTTAAATCTTCGGCTTTCAAATGAAGTTGAGAAAGCAATTATGCCAGCAACATTCGGTCGTTGGCGATTGCCTCGCCGCTTGCCTGCTCGAACATTTTCAGAAGGTCGGGGATAGTTAGCCCGGCTTTTTCTTCGTTTTTAACATCTAAAATAACTTGTCCGCTGTGCATCATCATGATACGGTTGCCGCTGGCAAGAGCGTCACGCATATTGTGAGTTACCATCAAAGTAGTCAGGCGGTTGTCGCTTACCATTTTGTTGGTTAGTTCTAAAACGGTTTTAGCGGTTTTTGGATCAAGAGCCGCTGTGTGTTCGTCAAGCAATAAAAGCCTTGGTTTTTGTAATGTAGCCATCAAGAGGGTGAGTGCCTGCCGTTGTCCGCCAGAGAGAGTACCCACCTTGACTGTCATACGGTTTTCCAGCCCCAAACCCAAAGTGGAGAGAGCTTCCTTGTATACGTCACGCTCTTTGCGGCTGATACCCCAACGCAGAGTCCGCCTTTTGCAGCGTCGGTAGGAAATGGCAAGGTTTTCTTCGATTGTCATACCGGGCGCTGTTCCCATACGAGGGTCCTGAAACACTCGTCCGATAAACCGCGCGCAAGCGTGTTCCGCAAGTTTTGTTACGTCACGTCCGTCGATATTTATTGTTCCTTGTTCCACTGGGAACACACCGGCAATGGCGTTCAGCAAAGTAGACTTGCCCGCACCGTTGCCGCCGATTACTGTAATGAAATCGCTTTCGTCAAGACGGAGGTTGACGCCTTGTAAAGCCGCTTTTTCAGTCGCCATTCCCTTGTCGAAGACTTTCTCGATGTTTTTGCATATTAACATCGGCTACCCCCGCCCCAACAGTTGTTTTTTTAGGTTGATGTTTAACTTTTCCCTGATCAGCGGGACTGACAAAGCCGTAGCCAATATCAGTGCGGAGAACAGGCGGAAGTCATGCGGGTTGATTCCAAGCGTCAACACAATGGCGATGAGAAACCTGTATAAAACAGATCCAAGCACTACGGCAATAAAAACACGATGATTGTTTTTGTCGTTGAAAATGACCTCGCCTATAATGACCGAAGCGAGAGCTACAACAATAACGCCGATGCCCATATTAATATCCGCAAAACCCTGAAACTGGAACACCAGCGCACCTGAAAGCGCAATACAGCCGTTGCTTATCAATAGCCCCAGCACTTTCATGCGGCGGGTGTTGACTCCTTGAGCTTTTGCCATCGCTTCGTTATCACCTGTTGCTCGTAAGACATAACCCAGCTCGGTATTAAAAAACAGCCTGAGAATCACTATTACGACAATCAAAACTACTACACCCAATACAATTGCCGCTCCCAATCTTTCTGTAATGCCCATCAATGTGATAAGCCGGTTGACAGGCGGCAGCGCCGCTATCTGTGTGATTAAAGTGTCGGTTCCCCTAAGCAGAGGGATATTCGGCGAACCCATTATCCTAAGGTTGATAGAGTAGAGCCCCGTCATGGCTAAAATCCCGGAAAGCAGCGGAGGGATACGCAAAACTGTGTGCAAAAATCCCGTCACAATCCCGGCGCACATACCTGCCACAATGGCAATCAATGTGCTTGTCAGCGGGTCTACACCCGTCATAATGAGCCTAGCAGCTACTCCGGCCCCCAGAGTAAAGCTGCCCTCCGCTGTCAAATCGGCGTAGTTTAAAATTCGAAAAGTTATAAAGACACCAATAGCCATTACGCCCCATAAAAGACCTTGGCTCAAGGCATTCAACAACATATTTAAGCTCATATTATGTCCGGTTTAATCTGAAACGATTTCTCCTGCTGCCTCCAGCATATCTTCCGGGATTGTGATCCCCAAGCGATCTGCGGTAGCCGTATTGAGAAAAAGTGTTCCGGGTTCTTGCTGCCATTGAATCGGCATTGTTGCCGGAACGCCTTCGCCGCGTAAAATCTGCGCTGCCATGTCTGCCGCCTGCCGTCCCAGTTTATAGTAATCGATTCCTTCGGTAGCCAGCGCACCGGCTCTTACACCGGCCGCCTCACCAGTAATAACAGCGATCCCGGCTTCTTCCGCTATGGTAATTACAATAGGGTAGGCTCCCGCCACTGTGTTGCAAGTGGGAACGTAGATCACATCAACTTGACCAACGATTGACTGCACAACATCGGCTATGTCCGCTGTTCCTGTTACGTTGCCGGTTATATAAGAAAAGCCGTCCCCCGCTTTCGCGCGGATTGCTTCACGAGCCATGTCAGCCTGAATCACCGAGTTTATTTCGCCTGCGTTATACACAAGACCGATAACCCTGGCGTCCGGCAAAAGGCGTGTAATCAATTCAATTTGAAGCGCAACCGGCGTCATATCCGACACGCCCGTTACATTTCTGCCGGGACGATAATTTGATTCGACCAAGTCCGCCCCTTCCGGGCTTGTTACAGCGGTGATGACGATGGGGATCGTAGCGGTTTCCCGGCTCATAATTTGCGAAGCGCCGGTGGCTATGGTCAAGATTACATCCGGCCTTGCTTCGGCGAGTCTTGCCGCCATTAAAGCACCGCTTGCAGCGTCCCTTTGAGGGTTGTATACAATGAATTGGGTATTTCCATCTTCGCTTTCGACAAAGCCTAATTCCGCCAAGCGGTTGACAAATCCTTCCCGTGAAGCGTCTAAAGCGGCATGGGAAAAATATTGCAGGATACCGACCAGGTATGTTCCGTCTTCTCTTCCCCTCGGACAACCTGTCAGCGAAATCATGAATACTGAACATATCAGCACTAAAGTCAAGATTCTTCTTATCATCTTGAATCCTCCCAGTGTTTGGTTTTCGCAAATACTTGCGTACTTTAGTGTAGCAAATTGAAAAGGTTGTGTCACGCTTAAGTCAATAAAAAAATGCTTAACAGTAGTTTGCTTGAACACTGTTTTATATGGTAGAATTATCTAAGAGGATAAAAAGGTGAATTATGAGTAATGCAGAAATAACCCGTTATATAACAGAAATCGACAAAATACATCGAACTGGCAAAGCAACCGAGCATAGCTATCGCCCTGCCTTAAAAACCCTGTTTGAAAAAATCACCACAGGATTGACCATAATCAATGAACCAAAACAAATAGAATGTGGAGCACCCGATTATATCATCACCAAAGGAATGATCCCTTTAGGGTACATCGAAGCAAAATCAATACAAAACGGACTTCATAATAAGAATGATATATCGCAATTTGAACGGTATAAGCAATCTTTAGGCAACTTGATTATAACCGATTATATAACATTTCAACTCTTTGTAGAGGGAAATCATCATACAACCGTAACAATAGCAAAAGAAACAAAAGGAAGCATTTCACCAGATAAAAATAAATTTGATGATTTTTTAGAACTGATAAAAACATTCACTGATTATTCAGGTAAAACAATCACAAAATCTGTTGACCTTGCAAACATGATGGCAGTTAAAGCAAGATTATTATCAGAAATAATTACTACGACACTTTCAAAAAATAAAACTGGCTCTCTTGCAGAACAATATGAAGCGTTCAAAAAAGTTTTAATTCATAATCTCGGCGAATTATCATTTGCTGATATGTATGCTCAAACACTTGCTTACGGTTTATTTACCGCCAGGCTTAACCAGAAAGATGACCAGACCTTTACAAGAGTAATAGCTGCGCATTTTATGCCTAAATCAAATCCGTTTTTACGCAAATTTTTTATGCACATTGCTTTTGACCTTGACAATCGCATTAGTTGGGTAGTAGACGCACTTACAGATATTTATAATTCCGTATCTGTCGATGATATACTAAAAGAATTCGGGAAATCAAATCAAGACCCATTCATTCATTTTTACGAAACCTTTCTTGCAAAATATGACCCTGCTTTGCGTGAAAGTCGTGGTGTATATTACACTCCGCTTCCAGTTGTTAAATTCATTGTTAAAGCAGTTGATGATATATTGCAAAAAGAATTTAGTCTATCTGATGGTTTAGCAGATAATTCAAAAATAAAAGTACCAATAATAGAAAAGGATAAACAAGGTAATTCTAAAGTAACAGGACATCGTGAATATCACAAAGTACAGATTTTAGACCCTGCTACTGGTACAGGTACATTTTTATCTGAAGTAATCGAAGTAATACATTCACATTTTGCAAATCAAAAAGGTTTATGGAAAAGTTACTGTAAAAATCATTTAATACCACGCCTGAACGGTTTTGAATTTTTAATGGCAAGTTACGCAATGGCTCATTTCAAACTTGATATGACACTTAGAAAAACAGGCTTTAATTGGAATTATGATGAAGAAGAAAATAAAAATAGGTTAAATGTATATCTTACTAATACCCTTGAAGAACCAGAAAATGAAGCGTCTAAACTTGCTTTTATAAATTGGCTTACAGAAGAAGCAAGCGAAGCAAACAATATTAAAAAGAATACTCCTGTAATGATAATTTTAGGCAATCCGCCATATAGCGGTGAAAGTGCCAATAAAACCAGTGAAGATTTTCTTGAAGCATATAAAAAAGAGCCGGGCGGAATAGAAAAATTAAAAGAAAGAAATCCAAAGTGGATAAATGACGATTATGTAAAGTTTATTCGCTATGGTCAGAATTTTATCGAAAAATATAATGGCGGAGTTCTTGCGTTTATAAATAATCATGGGTTTTTAGAAAATCCTACTTTTCGTGGTATGCGTTGGAATTTACTTAAAACCTATGACACTATTTATATTATTGATTTGCATGGAAACACAAAAAAGAAAGAAGTCTGTCCTGATGGCAGTAAAGATGAAAATATTTTTGATATTATGCAAGGCGTAAGTATAAATATATTTATAAAAACAGGAAAGAAAAAAAACGGAACACTTGCAACTGTTTATCATTCTGATAATTTTGGTTTACGAGAAATTAAATATTCGTATTTATCAAAAAATACAATTAAGTCTGTAAAATGGAAAAAGATTGAACCTGTTGAACCATTTTACTTCTTTACCCAAAAAGATTTTTCAAAGATTGATGAATATAATGAAGGGTTTGGTGTTCAGGAATTGCTTAAAATTAATTCTGTAGGTGTAGCAACTGGAAAAGATGATGTTTTTGTTAATGAAAACCAAAATCAACTTATAGATAATATAAATGAACATTTTAAAATTAAAACAGATAACAATTTAATAAAAACAATTGATTATCGTCCTTTTGATAATCGCTATATTTATTTTGCTACTGATAAGATTGAAAGAGCTCGAACCAAAGTGATGCGACATTTTATTGTAGGAAATAATATGGGGCTTGTTATTGGTAGACAGGGACAAGCTGTTGGATCAATGCAATGGAATTTAATATTTGTTACGAAAAAAATAATCGACTTAAATTTATATTATCGTGGTGGCGGTACAGTATTTCCTCTTTATATCTACCCTTTTGATGATAACACAGAACGACAGCCTAATTTAAATATGGAAATAATAAAACTTTTAGAAACTAAATTAAAATTACAGTTTGTATCAGAAAAAACTGACGATAAAAAAATCTTTGCTCCAATTGATATTCTCGATTATATATATGCTGTTCTTCATAGCCCTTCATATCGTGAAAAATATAAAGAGTTTCTTAAAATAGACTTTCCTCGCGTTCCATATCCTATCGATGTAAAACAATTTAGAAAACTAGCTGAATTGGGTGCGTTACTGCGTTCTGCTCATCTTTTAGAAAATGTTATGCTTTCAAAAAATATGGCTCTTTATCCAGTAGAAGGCGATAACACAATTGATATTATTAAATATGAAAACGAAAATGTATGGATAAACAAGAAACAATATTTTTCTAAAGTTCCTGTAACTGCATGGCAATTCTATATCGGCGGTTATCAGCCTGCTCAGAAATGGTTAAAGGATCGTAAGGGGCGAACGCTTAATTTTGATGAGATTCAGCATTATCAGAAGATTGTTAATGTTTTGTGTTTGACTGGGGATTTGCAAGGGAAGATTGCTGGGGTTATGGATGGGTAAAAGAAGGTTGACTTTTATTAAGATAAAGATATAATACTATACGTATGTATGCTGGAGGGTAGAAATGAGAAAAGTTATTCACATTATCAGATATGGAACTGTAGCTGAAAAAATTCATCTTGAAAGAACAATCAATACTTATGATTATTTAATCATTAATGGTAATTCTGCAGCTTTTGTTTCACGAGCAATCGCACAATTTGTAGTAGAAAAATTTTTTACCCAAAAAGAAAAAAGATTTATTATTGATCCAATTACATATGCTTTTCAGCAAAATATTGATTTATTGAAAAATAAAACTAAAATAGGAGATGTAGTTTTAAAAAAATCTATAAAAAAACTTATAGAAAATTATGGGGAACCTGCGACAAAAATCTTAGACGATAATCCCATTAGACCAGCGGATTTTTCAGATACATTACTAATGGATGAGTTTTGTTTTAAGGTTTTAGATTTTCAATATTCTATTATTAATAAATATATCAATAATGAAGAATTAAATAAATATCTAGAATATGCAAGTGAATTATCTCTTGAACAATTCCATCCAAAATTATTAATTGCTCCATATTTCTATTTAAATCACAATGACCCTGATTTTAATAATTGGTTGGATAGAAATATTCAATTTTTAAACTTATCAATAAAACATTCTAAGAATAGTTTTAGTAATTTACCTGTTTTTGGTCAAATAGTAATTAATAAAAATATTTTATTAAATGAAGAATATGTACTTAGAATAATAGAAGCTTACAATAATTGTGATTGTTCTGGCATTAATATTTGGGTTGATGGACTTGATGAGCATGAAGATAATCAGAAAATACTAACTGGTTTTATTAATTTCTTATCAAAAATTAAAAGGAAAGAAATATATAATATGTACGGAGGATTCTTTTCCATTTTGTTAACTCATAAATCATTAAAATTATTAAGCGGAGTGTCTCATGGTATGGAATATGGAGAAAATCGAGAGGTTTATCCTGTTGGTGGTGGAATACCTGTTTCTAAGTATTACTATTATCCACTTCATCAGAGAAAAGATTTTTCCAAAGCATATTTTTTATTACGACATGAGGGTATATTAGACGAAACTTTAGATGATTTGGGAAATACAAATAGATATTATTCAGAAATTTGTGAATGTCCTAAATGTAAAAATATTATGGGGGAGTCTATGTCAAATTTTGCTAAATTTGAAAGTACAGAATATTATGAAGTTAGAAATAAATATAGTGTTTCACGTCGTAAAAAACCAACAGCAGAAACAAAAGAGAATTGCTTGCATCATTATTTATTATGCAAAAAAATAGAATTTGATACAGTTAGAACAAAAAATGTAGAAGAAATTATTGCTATGCTACAGATAGAGAAAGAAAAATATATAAACTGTAAGGATATAAGTAATAATGAATTCTCTTATATTGATAATTGGTGTAATAGTATATCAGAATATTTGAACGAGCGGAGAATTAAAAAGCAGTATGATTAAAAATAAAACTGTTTATATTTTAGGAGCAGGTATTTCAAAAGCAGATGAAGTACCAATTCAATCAGAATTACTATATCAAATATTTACATTAAGCCCTGAAGACTTCAATAGTAACACCTCAAGCTTTTTACAATTAAAAATTAATAGAAGTGAACAAAATGTAATGAAATATTTTGAAGCATTTGATAATCAAAGAAAAATATTAGCAGATTTCATAATTAATAATTTTTCCACAGAAATCGAAAAAGAAAAATATAACAATAAAAAAACAGTTGTAGGCTCTGAAAATTTTACAGTCAATGACTGGAATCTTATTTATTCAATATCAAAAGATCTAAATATCACTATGGAAGATTTATTTACATTATTTGATAAAGTAATTTTGGGGCGTGAGCATTTTAGAGGTTATACAACTGAAATGATTAACGAAAAACAAGAGGCGTTGAAAAAATGTATTATATTTTTACTTGCATATAAAAGTGCAAAAATATCAGAAATTAATAATATATGTAGTAGGTTTGCAAAATTAATTTTTAATAAAAGAATAAATTCTTCATATAATGATGATTTATTAACTATAATAACTATGAATTGGGATTCTATTCTTGAAAAAGAAATATATAGATTATGTAGAGAGTATAATAATGCTGGCTCAAAGATAAAAATATATCCAGATTTATGTTTTTATGATTATTGTTTTAATAAGTCAGATAAACGTATTATTTCAACACATATAAAGGCGAAAAAAAATAAAAATATTAAATTTTTGAAATTGCATGGTTCAATTAATTGGCTTGTATGTCCAAATTGCAAACGTATCTATGTAGATTACGACGAAGATATAGCAATTTATGAATTGTGTTATGAGTTGTCTACTGAACGCTTATGTCCAGAATGTATAAAAGAGTTTATTAAAGATAATGATGTACCCAGAATGAATAGTATATTGATTACACCAACATTTATAAAAGATCTTAACATTTTACAATTAAAAAACATTTGGCATAATGCACTAATTGATATTTCAGAAGCTTCAAAGATTATTATTATTGGATACTCCTTTCCAGAAGCAGATTTTGAAATGAGATATCTATTAAAAAAAGCAATTAATCAAAAAACAGAAATTGAAGTAATTTTACATAGCTCAGATAATCCCTTAGAATATAGGAAAACTTTGGTTAGTAAAAAATTAAGTAATGATGAAATTGAAAAAATTATTAACAAACTTGATTTACCAGAAAAAAGATATCATAGCTTTTTTAATAAGGATAAGATAAGTATTTCTTATTTCGGAATAGAGGGATATATAAAAGGCGAGGAAAAGAATGAAAAAAAATGAATTAACGAGTAAAGATCTTTTATTAGTTTTACTTTATTGTCCTGGATTAACTGAAAAAGAAAATGAACCTATTACTGGTCGTACAAGATTAACAAAAATGGTGTTTTTATTTGAAAAAGAAATTAAGGGAGATTTTTTTAAAAATATGCATATAAATGAGCTTAATTTTGAATCTTTTAATTTCGGTCCATATAGTAAGGAGCTTTTTGATAATTTAAAATTTTTCTTATCTATTAGATTAATAAGAGCAGATAAAACTTCAGTACCAATATCAATAGCTGAGAAATATGAATATGAATATAGCCTCGATGACGGATTGTCAGATGAAGATGTAGATAATAACCCGATAGAAGAATATGAGCTTAAATATAGTCTTTCTAAAAATGGGATGAAATATATAGAAGATAATGTATGGGAGTTACTTTCAAATAATCAAAAAAATACTTTAATAAAATTTAAAAAGAATATAAATTCTTTATCATTAGATGCACTGTTGAAGTATGTATATAATAAATATAAGGAATATACAAATAAATCAAAAATTGCCGATAAATATATATATAAGGAAAATCCAAATGTTTGAAATGGAAATGGCAAATAAATGTTATAAATATTTAAACAAAAATAAAAAAGAATATACAAATATTGTTTGTGAAGTACCATTTTTGTCGCGTTGCATTGATTTAGTACTTCTTACAAGAAATGAAGAAGCTATTGCCATAGAATTTAAAATAAAAAATTGGCGTCAGGCAATAGAACAAGCAAGAAGCCATTTGTTAGGTGCTGATAAAGTCTATATATGTTTACCTCAAAGAAAACCTAGTTTATTGCTTTTAAATACACTTGAATCTGAGAAGATTGGACTTTATTTGTACGATCCAAACGAAATATTTGTGATGAAAGAGTATTTACCTGCTCCTATAAATGAAAAAAAAGTAACTCTATTTAGGAATATGCTAATTGATAAAGTAAATAAAATATCAAACAAATACTCACAATCATTTTAGACAATTCGCAATATCAAAAGCATTAACTGCCGAATTTGGTCTTGGTTATTTAGCAAGAAGCGTTTGGCAATACTGCCAATTTTATCCAATTTTTTCAAAACTTCCAATTATGCGATCAAAGATTGCTGAATCTGTAAAATCCGATAAAACTACAAAATCAACCAAATCAAAAGCCAATATTGTTTCTTTAAAAAAGGAATAATAATTTTCATAAAATGTATGGCGTTCTTTACATTCCCCGATTACATTACCGCTTAATACATCCAATGTCGCAAATAAAGTTGTTGTTCCGTGCCGTATATAATCAACGGTTTGCCGTTCAGGAACATTGCGACCTGTATTAGAATTGTTTGGAAATTTCAGTTTCTGAACAATTCCAATATATGGTTTACCAATGTTTTTCCCCAATTCATTTTGCTAAACCGTACCTGACCAGTTGGCAAATTTTTTCCAGAATTTCCCATTTTCGGTAAAGCGCTGTGCATATCTGACCCATATAAGGGTATGAAAAACTTACAAAAATTATTTGCCCACATAGCGGGCTTTGCTCACTTTGCGGACTTTGCAGGCCTTGCCGACTTTGTGAACTTTGCAGGTATTATCAATTTTCTCTTTCCGGGGAATTGCGCCCTTTGCGGCGGCAGCTTATTGGATAAAAAAGAAATCCGTTACAGCCTCTGCCACGGCTGCCAAAGCTCAATCGGCATAAATGAGCAAAGAATTTGCGGGCTGTGCGGAAAGCCGCTTTCTTCTGAAATTGATACTTGCCTTCCATGCCGCAACCGTGACGGGGAAGCTGCTTTTCAAAGACTTTGGCTTCTTTTTCCGTACATAGGGAAATACCGCAAACTTTTAACAGAGTACAAGTTCAGGAAAAACCTTTACCTTGCCGTTTTTTTTGCTAAAATGATAATCAATCTGATTGGCAAAGAACCGCTGTTAAAAGACGCTGTTATTGTGCCGGTTCCTCCAAGACCCGGAAAAATTAAACATACAGGCTGGGATCAGATAGAACATCTTGTGAACGTTATGCGAAAGAACAATAACAAGATGGTTATCTGCTGGTGTTTAAAACGAAAAAGGTCTAAAGTGCAAAAAGAGCTTAGCCGTGCCGAACGTCTTAAAAACCTTAAAGGCCGTATTTATCTGCGTTCAGCGCCGCCCAAAATAGCGCTTGTAATTGATGATGTATACACCACAGGTTCTACGATGGAAGTTTGCTCGCAGGTACTTAAAGAGGGTGGAGCAGAGAAAGTATATGGGTTGTGTTTGTTTTATGATTAAAGTATCCTATAATAACCATGAACATAATGCGGATATTTTTTATAGCTTTTGCTGTTGTAAGCGCTGCCCATATTACCTTTATCATTCTGAGACAAGAAACATTTAGGTGTATAACCAAGTGTTTTATTATTCCGCTTCTTCTTGCCGCATATACCTCCGCATATATAACGAGCGGTACGGAAGATATGTTCCTGATTCCAATTTTTGCCCTTATTATGGGATGGATTGGAGATATACTTTTAATCAGGAAAGATAAAAAAACTTTTTTATTGCTCGGTCTAACTTCTTTTTTAATAGGCCACATTTTTTACATAGCCGTTTTTATCGGTATTCTGTCCCTTCCCGGTTTTTACAATGCCGAAAATATAATAAATATTCCGTCTTTACTTATTTTTACGCCGGTTTCAGCCGGTCTTGCCATGATAATATTCCGTCTGATTAAACCTACAAAAGAAATGCGTCTTCCTGTTATTTTTTACATGATTGTTTTGATGGGTATGAGCCTTGTAGGATTTCAGGTATTTCTTTTTAATACGGGTTTTGCGGGACTACTTATTTTATCGGGATGTTTTTGCTTTATTGTTTCAGATACAATTTTAGCTTATTATACTTTCAGAAAATCAAGAGTTACCGGCTCGGTTTTAGTAACATCTTATTATATAATGGCTCAGACAAAAATAATTATTGGACTATTATTAATATAAAAGAAAGAAGGAACTTATGCACTACGATTTAATCATTAAAAACGGCACACTTGTAACTGCGCAAGAAACGCTAAAGGGCAGTATAGCCATTAAAAACGGAGTTATTATCAAAACGGGTGTTCTGGAATCATCTGATACAGCAAATGAAATTTATGATGCTCAAGACAAATATGTACTGCCGGGTATTATCGATTCTCATGTTCATTTTAGAGATCCCGGATTGACTGACAAAGAAGACTTTGAAACCGGAAGTTTAGCTGCGGCAATGGGCGGCATTACAATGATCGCTGATATGCCTAACGTAATTCCTGTTACCTCGACAGTAGAGGATTTTAATGAGAAGGTAAGTATCGCAAAGGAAAAATCCTACATTGATTTCGCCCTTTACGCTCTTCTTAACAATGACAATTTAAGCGAAGTAAAAGGTTTAAAAGAGGCGGGCGCTTTTGGTTTTAAAGTTTTTTTTGGAACATCCACAGGTGATATTGCCGCTCCTTCTCCGCCTGTTTTAAAACAGCAGTTGGAGCTGTGCGCACAGCTTGATATACGGACAGCGTTTCACTGCGAAACCAACGAGATAAACCAAAATTTTACTGAAATAGCGAAAAGAGAAGCCGAATCTCCCGATGGTTTTTGGCTGGATTACGCAAGGCCGATAGCCTCCGAATTAATGGCGATAAAAGCGGTAATCAACTACGCAAAGCAGACTAACGCCAAAGTACACATATTGCACATAACGTCAGGAGACGGCTGTACTCTGACAGATGAAGCCAAAAATCACGGCATCGATATAACAGTAGAAACCTGCCCTCATTACCTTTTATTGGAGCAGTATCTTCAGGATGATAATGACACGCAGATTGTCCATAAAGTTTACCCGCCATTAAGAGACGAAACTCATCGTGAAGGGTTATGGGCTGCGTTAGGTGAAGGAAGCGTCGAAATGATCGCAAGTGATCATGCTCCTCATAAGGTATCCGAAAAATCGCTTCCGCTGTGGGATGCCCCGGCAGGCCTTAGCGGTGTGGAAGTTTTAGTGCCGCTTTTGTTAAATGAAGTAAACAAAGGCAATCTGACAATAAACGATTTTGCCCGTCTTTGCAGCGAAGCGCCCGCAAAAATATGGAGCATTTATCCTCGAAAAGGAAGTCTCAATGAAGGCACAGACGCTGACATTACAATCGTTGACATGAACATAAAAAAGACAATTTGTGCCTCAGACTTAAACTCAAAAAATAAAACCAGCCCCTACGATGGAATGGAAACACAAGGCACTCCTGTCGCCACAATTGTAAGAGGCAATTTTGTTATGAAAGACGGCAAATTAACCGGGAAAAAAGGCTTTGGAATTTTAGTTAAGCCTGAGAATCGTAATTAGAGAGGTTTTTTCAAAACTCGGTTAGTTTTGAAAAAACCTCAAAAAATGTTAACAATTTTCATTTACCCCGGAACTTTAACCGAATTAAGCAGACGATTCAACGAGAGAAGCGGGTCTTCGTATTTTCAAACCTAAAGCGAACCTCATAATTTTTGTCGGAAACAATACGAATCGTTTTGTTTATGCAGTCCCTTAATTCCTTAGAACCCAGCTCGGGGAAATATTTTGGTTTACGCGGGGTGAAAGTGAGCTGGCTTCCGTCTCTGCGGATAGTTCCAATGTTACCCGGGACTGGAACCAGGAATATAAAGTAATCGTCTTTTTTTCCGCCGCCAACTGACAAGTTGTATCCTGATTTTAGCGAATGAATGTTGCGTTTTCCGATGGCTGTGTTTTGTTCATCAACAAAAAGATTAAGCAAAAGCGGACCGGCCGGGTTGATAAAATCGGATTTGCCGAGATCGGCTCTGACAGGTCTGTCATCATAAGGAGTAGTACGCCTGACGGCAGAAGTTGCCGCGAACCTTTCAAGGTCTTTGCTGTGGTCTTTAAAACTTTCAGTTCTAAAATTTTCAGCTTGTCTGGGGGTGAAAGTAGACGCTTGCGCCATTACTCGGTTAGGGCTGGATCTTAACTTTCGTGAAAGCAAGAAGAATAGAAGCACCAACAGCAGTAATATGAGTATAATTATCCCGATGATAAACGGCAATGATGAAACAAACGCTTCGCCGGCGTTACGTCTAGGTGGCGTGCCATCAGGTGGCATGACACCGGGTGGTGTGACAGGTACAACAGGTATTGGCACAAATTCCGCTTCTATTTCTGTTTCTTCTCCTGCATCAGTGATTTCTTCGCCTTCATTTTCGCCGGTTTCGATTACTTCCGCATAATCGTATTCGTCAATTTCCGAAACCTCAAAACCAGGGATGTCTTCTATTCCTGCGCCGCCTTGCACGGTTTCTGTATCAGGTCTCCATGTATCAGCCGGCGGCGTGTCAATTCTTTCCGTAACTGTATCAAGCGGAGGCATAGGCGGATGTATTGTGGGAGGAGGCGGAACAGGCGGTGCAGGAGGAGGAGGTGGTGGCGGCGGCGCAGAGGGAGGTGTTCTTGGAGGGCGACCTGAACCGGGTAATCCGGACAAAGGCTGACCTGGGATTACTTCCACAAAATGAATGGTTGTATTTCTTGCGGCAAGCCTTCCTCTGGCGGCTGTTATAAGGTTAGTAGTTTCAGGACTGGCTGTGGTTATAACTACGATTTGTTTTGCTCGAGCGGGCAGACCGCCAATGTAACTTTCAGCAAAATTAAGCGCGCTTGCAACATTGCTGCCAATTTCGATAGGGTATTGAAGCAACATTCTGGCGATTATGGTTTCTAAGTCTCCAATGCCAGTTATCCGTCTCGCTACATCAAGCCTTGGAGTGTTTGAAAAAGCGATTAAATGAAAAGTATCTCCAAGCCGCAAGAATTCTGTCAGAAATTGCCCTGTCAAATAGTTCATAACATTATCGTAAGATGAACTCATAGCGACAGAAGAATCTAAAACCAGTATAAGATCTATGGGAGCGGTATTTTGCCCGTAAACATTACCGGGTATTAGACAAAACAATACGCCAATTATAATAAGCGCAAATACGGATTTTTTCATTTCTTCACCTCTTCAAACTTTTAATTTTAAAATTCAGCCTTAGTTATTTTTTGTATAACGTAAGATATTTTTTCTTCATCAATGGCAAATTCATTGATAGCGAACAATACTTTTTCGTCTTCTACTTTATTTAATATGGCGCTGCCAAACGGAGAAAGATACGAAATAACATTGTTATTCGGATCAGATTCCCAAGGTCCTAATATTGTGTATTCTTCCTGCACTCCTTCAAGCTCATTTAAAAGAACTACTTTTGTGCCGAAAGATACTTTTGATGTATTTACAGAACGAGGATCAAAAAGCTGCGCTCTTTCGATATCTCCTTTGATCTTGGCAACTTGAGAATTGAGCTGTTCCTGCTTTTCTTTTGCTGCCTTGTATTCCGCGTTTTCCCGTAAGTCTCCAAGCGATCTTGCGTATTCTATATCTTTTGAGTTTTCCGGAACTTCGACATCCATGATGTGTTTGAGCTGTTTTCTTTTTTCTTCGTACATAGACTGAGTAACCCAAAGCCCTTTTGAAACTTTTTTTTCGACTTCTCCGATAAATTTAAAGTTGGGATGTTTGTCAAGAATTTTTGCTTTTAAATTTAATTTATCCTGCGGATCTAAATCTTTAACGCCGTTTATAAATGTAAAGAAACCAATAATGGTATCTTCGTCGGCATTATCAATAAAGTTGATTAAATCACCGTCTTTAAAAAGAATGTTATGCGCACTTTTATTTATCTTTCTGTTTTCTACGGTATCTTTGTTGTTTTCTATATCTCTGTACGTAATATCAAGAATGTGAATTAAAGAGATGAGTTGTTTTTCTATGCTGATATTAGCCGCTTGAAACCATTCTTTGTCTCTGGCGTTTTTGTATATCCATACAACAGCCTCACGATAATCCCGCAGGTTTTCAAAACATTCGTTGCACAAAATTGACAGCTTGTCATTTAAGCCGGCTTTTTCAAGCTGTTCCGTGATAGATACAATCTGGCTGACAGGAAACAGTTTAATGTAGATATCCGGCCAATGCGGAATAAACTGTTTTATGTTGCTTAAGAATTCGTTTTTTAGTTTGTTGTCTTTAAGATTTCTGAACAAAGCGGGGACATTTCTTACTTTGGCAAAAACGTCCGCAAAGTTTAGATGTACCGCTGATTTAAGGTGGCTGTAGTTTTTGTTTGCAGAAAGCTCGTTTATTAAAAGAAGCGAAGCGATGGAAAACTCTGAGTTTTGAGATGTTGTACGCAAGAAGCCCGTAAAGTACCCGAACATTTCAGAAAACAGTTCCGAGTCGGGGGAAGCTTTTTTGTTGTTAACATAATCACGGATGGCGGACACTTTGTCATAGAAATTACGCATCGCCATAAATTCGTTGTAAAGTTTTTCCGTAACGCTTACCGGTCTTGAACGAACGATGTATATATCACGGTTTTCCAGGCTTACCGCAAAATCAGGATTTGATTTTAAGGCATCCCGTGCTTTCACGCTCCATGTAGACCATTCACCGGGAGTTAGAAGGGCAGGGGATAGCTCGGCTTTTATGGTTTTCATATCTGCTTTGCCAAAACTTTGCAATATTGTTTTTAATGTCCAAACTATGCTGTCATCTTCATCTTTGATTCTTTTTCTTAGTTCATCTCTTTTTTTTGTGGCCTTTAAAACCCAAATGTGATTTTTAGCCAAAGTTTGAAGAGCGTCTACAGCCATTTTCAGCGACATTGAATGTCCGCGTTTTTTAGCAAAATCGATGGTAATTTCATCCCCGACAATGCTCGCTATGCGCCCGACTCCCCATGTACGGTGGTACACAAAATTGCCCTTGTCAAAGGCGATTTGTTTTTCAAAATCGGCAATCGCCTGATGAACAGCTCGATAACTTTGCGAAAGATTTGATTCACGGATATATTCCTCAAGCTGGCTGTGAGACGCATATTTTTTTCTGAAACATTCGATTATTTCTTTGCGTCCATGCATATCCTTTTCGTCGTATTCAAGCGTTATTTTTATGATATTTATCGCAATATCAATGTCTTTGTCCTTGTACTTTGAATAAAGTTCATTAAGCAAAACAACTGCTTTGTCTTCGCTGACAGATTTAGCGATTTTTTTCTGAATATGAAGAAAAAAATCGATGTCATCAGTATTTATGGTTACAAGTTTTTCCCAAATTTCTTTTATGTGGGCAAAGTTTTTTTTGTGAATATAGCGATGAAGCGATTTTTTGTAATAGTCGATGGCTTCGTCTTTATTTCCTTTTGCTTCGTAATGCTCCGCAATTGATTTAGCGACATCCGCTTCTTCCAGATCGACATTATCCGCTTTTACAAGCCTTTCCCAAATGCCCAGTATTTTGTCTTCTTCATTGTCGTTTTTGTAACAATCAGCGAGAGTACGCAGAGCGTATTTTGATTCGCCGTAATCGAGTATTCTTTCGCAAAGATATTTGACAACATTCCATTTGTGGTTATCCAAAAAGATCGAAACAAGATTTGTGACAGCCGCATCGTCAATTATTTGGCGTGATAAAGCAATCATGCCGGACAGATACAACGCAATTATACTGTTTCTTGTATGCGAAAGGTGATCGTCGCAGTTTTTCTTTAGTTCATTTAAAACTTTTTCTTCTTTGGCTGTTTTAAGAATCTCGTCAAGCTCTTTAAATTGATTTGCCGAATAATTTCCAAGACTTGCTCTTGTCCATTTTTCTTCATTCAATGTTTCTTGCAGATTTTTTAACAAAGCTACAGCTCGTGCGCTGGTGGTGTTTGTGTTTATTGGCTGCTCAACTTGCTGCTCAGTTGGTTGTTCGACCTGTTGTTCAACTTGTTGTTCAACAACGAGTGTTTCACTATTATTCATAAATATTTTTCTCCTCGTATTTTAATTATCCGATATACATATTATAAATATCCGGATCGGTTACTTTAATTTTTAATAATGTTTCTTCTATAGCGGAAGGGTTTTCGTTTGCCGCTTCATAATAATCAATAAGCCAAAAGTAGCGATTTAAAAGCCTTGGTTTTAATTGCTCTTTCCATGCCGGATTTGCGTCCATCTCGGCTTCCATTGTAAAAATAGATTGTTTTAGCCTCCCTACTTCCATTTGTTTTAATTCACGTTTTACATTGAAAACTTTCCATAAGCAGCCGTAAATGGGAACCCATTCACATAACGTTTTGTCTTTGTAACCCAGCTGCGCTACTTTATCGAGCAATTTCAGAATAAGAGCTGATTCCAAAGCTCTTAAATCAATTTTTGAAGGATCGATAAAAAAAGCTTCTCTAAAAAGTACTTTAGCGTGTTTGGGCTGAGCGAGCAGGGCGTTAACATCCGCTAATTGAGCCAATGTTTCCGCATCTTCCTTTTTTATACTAAAAGCCTGTTCAAGATATTTAAGCGCTTCGTCATAATCACCCATTCCTTTATAACAGCGTCCCGTTAAAAGCAATAAACCATGATCCGTTTGATTCGCCGGATTGGAAAGCAGTTCTTTAAAAAAAAAGAGAGCTTTTGAATAGACAAAATAGCGAACAGCATATTGACTCTGTTCAAACTCGGCCTGTTGCTCAGACTGCGTTTGTGGTTTCTCACTTGTCTGATTTAAATGATCTAGAAACACATAATACTGCTTGAAAAGGGAAAATAAAAAAGCGCCCTTTCCGTATAGGTTATCTATCGAGTCAATCCTCCTGGAATGTTCAAGCCACCAATGAACGCATTTCAAAGTGTACTTGATTTCTTTATTTTCATAATCATAATTGAGAGCTCTGTCCAATAGAGCCAACGCACTGTCAGTGTCTGAGTCTTTAAGTTTATCATAGGCTTCGTTCAAAAATCGGCAGCCTTCAGCTTTATCCATTTTCCCCCCTTTTATTATACCATTTTTTTAATGTTTGACAATAGTGCCCGGGGCGATGTATAGTTATATTATAATGAATGATACGATAGTTTCACCTTCAATCTTATCAGCGGATTTTGCCAATTTTTCAGCTTCTATAGCGGAGATTGACGCTTCCGGAGCCAAATGGATACACATGGATGTCATGGACGGCTGTTTTGTTCCAAATCTAACCTTCGGAGCCCCTTTGGTGCGTGCGTTAAGAAAAAAAACAAAAACCTTTTTTGACGTTCACCTGATGATCGCCAATCCGAGTAAATATATACACGAATTCGCCGAAGCGGGAGCTGACGCTATTACTTTCCATTACGAAGCGGAAACACACGCCCACAAATATCTGACAGAAATCCGTGATTTGGGAAAAAAGCCCGGCATTTCAATTGTCCCGTCAACACCATGCGGCGTACTCGAAGACATTTTACCTTATATCGATATAGCTCTTGTAATGACCGTAAATCCTGGTTTTGGAGGTCAGGTTTTAATTCCTGAATGTCTCGAAAAAGTAAAAAAGCTAAAACAGATGAGGGACAAGGCAAATTTAAATTTCCGCATTTCTGTTGACGGCGGAATTAACGAAAAAACTGTTGAACTTGCCAAATCCTCAGGAGCGGACACCTTGGTGATGGGTGCTGCGTTTTTTGGCTCGCCTGATAAACGTGCCCTGATTGAACGGGTGCAAGGAACAATCCCATTGTAAAAAAACACTGCTTTGCAGGGCTTTGCGAATTACCCCTGCCGCCGTTCTTTTTCCGAGTACATCAGTGAGTCAACGTAAGTAAGGAATTCTGAGGGTGTGCGAGGATCATCTTCATGATAAATATCTCCGCCGCAGCTTAATTCAAGAGTGTATGGTCTGATTTTTTTGGCGTTAAAACAATGAAAGCCGGATTTAATATTGCGGATAATTATCTCGGCGCTTCCTGAAGTCGCGATGACGACAAATTCATCTCCGCCGTAACGGGCGACAATATCACTGCGTCTGACAGATGCTCGAAGAATTTCTGCAGCGTCACGCAAGGCGTTATCTCCTTGTGAGTGTCCAAATTGATCGTTAATATCTTTGAAACGATCCATGTCAATCATAATAAAGGCGTATTTTTTATGTCTTGAAGACACGGGAATTGAGAGCACATATTCGTCAAATCCTCGGCGGTTATATACTGTTGTCAGAGGGTCGATTCGTGTGGCCTTGCGAATAATAAACAAGTAAAAGAACAACAATGAAATGAAAACCCCCGGCCATGTTACAGATGATTGCTGCCAGATGATGTCAAATAACCCGCCGGCAGCGATTGGAAGTGTCGCTACCATAGCCAGAATAAACAAAGAATGGTTTATGAGTTTTCGGTTTTTGTATACATAAAACAGCAAAAGCAATAGAAGCACATTGGGGATTGAAAAAGTGATTAGGTACAAGGGACCCCGTTCATATATGTTATCCGCCGTTATGTAGAATAAACTATGTGTAAAAAAATTCGAAATAAGCAAAGCCGCATATATGGCATTAAAAAAGATTATCTTTCTAAACATCTTTTTAAATGAAATCGAATCGCCGTTAAGCGTATGCTCAAAAAGCAGTATTATAGCACTAAATGAAATAGTCATTAACAGGAAATAAGTAGTGCATACTATCCAATTAACTATCCTTAGAGTATCTGCCGGTATGCCGTTGACAACAGCAAAGGCGAAATCACTTATCATGGCTGCCTGCGAGAAACAAATCAAAAGAGTAAAAATTTTTTTCTCGGTCATGTTCTTAGGATGATGTCTCTTGTGATAATCTACCAAGATTACTGCTAACCCTATGAACGGTACTAATAAAATGTTAATAAAGTGTGTTATATGTTCAAACATGATTTTGTTCAATCCTGAATTATAGATTATACATAAAATAATAACTTTTTGTCGAGATGTCAAAATTTTCATTTGCGGTATTTTTTTCCTGATTCAGTCTGATTGACAAACCTTATGTTTTAATCCAAGATTGTTAAAGGACTATAATCATGAAAAAAAGAGCACTTATCAGCGTATTTTACAAAGACGGCATCCTTGAATTGGCTTCTTTTCTAAGCGGTTCGGGGTGGGAGATTGTTTCAACCGGCGGTACTTCAAAATATTTGCAGGAAAACAACATCAGCGTGACCGATGTTTCAGGTATTACAGGGTTTCCTGAGTGCCTTGACGGGCGGGTTAAAACCCTGCATCCGGCAATTCACGCCGGGATTTTGGCTCGCCGTGATGTGCAAGCCCATGTTGATACCCTAAGCGAATTGAAGCTGGGTACTATCGATCTTGTATGCGTTAATTTGTATCCGTTTTTTGAAAAGGTGCAGGCAGGTCTCTCAGATGAGGAAACTATCGAATTTATCGATATTGGCGGACCCGGAATGCTTCGATCCGCCGCAAAAAATTACCGTGATGTGATTGTTCTTACAGACCCTTCTGATTACAACGAAACAATCGAAGGCTTAAAGGCAGGGAATGTTCCGACAGATTTCAAAAAGCGGCTTGCCGGAAAGGTTTTTAATCTTACTTCGGCTTATGACGCTGCAATTTCCAGGTACTTGTTGGATATAGAATATCCCGAGTATATGCCGCTTTCTCTGAAGAAGGGGCAGCCGCTGCGTTACGGCGAGAACGGCCATCAGTCGGCAGCTCTCTACATTAACACAGATCGACCCGGCGTACTTGGCAGTATGGAGCAGCTCCATGGAAAAGAATTGGGTTATAACAACATCAAAGACCTTGATATGGCTTGGAAAGCCGCTTGCGCTTTTGGGCTTGAGTCCGACCAAACGCCTCCATCAGGTGAAGCCGATATAAAACGTTTATTGTCAGGTTTTTCCGAAGCAGGCACATTGCCGACTTTTGCCGCAGTAAAACACAATACGTTATGCGGGATTGCGTCCGCTCCCTTGCCTGCGGGTCTTTTTTCAGCCTGCGAAAAAGCGTATATGTGTGATCCTGTTTCGATATTTGGAGGCGTTATTGCCTGTAATACTAAAGTTGACGCTCTTACAGCAGAAAAACTTGACACGCTGTTTCTTGAAATTGTAGCGGCTCCCGATTTCGACTCGGACGCTTTGGAAATACTGCAAAAAAAGAAAAACCTGCGTATCATCAAATTAACTAAAGCGCCGAAAGAAACTCACGAATATGCCGCTGTAGACGGAGGGCTGTTGGCTCAAAGCTGCGATCGTTTGTTATTTGAAAAATGGGATGTCGTATCAAAAACACAGCCCGATCAAAAAGACATTGCCGATATGATCTTCGGCATGAGAGCCGTTACTTTTGTAAAATCAAATGCAATTATGGTTGTAAAAAATCTGGCTTCTACCGGTATCGGCGGAGGGCAGGTTAATCGTATCTGGGCGGCAAGACAAGCACTTGAAAGAAGCAGTGTTATTCTTAAAG